>JACQKK010000113.1 GCA_016204605.1 Candidatus Lambdaproteobacteria bacterium | reverse complement strand
TGCGCCAGGTCGATCTCCTCCATCTGGTCGCCGCACTTGGGACACTTCATCCAGTAGGCGGCCCGGCTGGAGCGGGCCTCGATCGCCTGGCGCTCGGCTTCCAGCTCCTTGCGGCGCTGCTCGATCAGCGCGCGGTTGCGCGTGTAGAAATATTCCTCTTCTATCGAGAACTGGGCTTGAGGCTGTTCGGGCGTCATCACCTTTCCTTTCCGTGGGCGTGGGTTCGTTCTGGCGTCCGATACCGGTTGAAGCACACTGGGAGCGGTTTCCCGCCGCACGAATGGTAGCGGTTGCTGCCGGGCTGTCAAGCCGCCGCCCGGTTCCGCACCCGCAGCGGCCGTGGTACCATTTCCGGTCGCCATGGGCGCCCTTCCCTGCGTCCCGCGAACGGCGCCACCCCGCACCCACCGCCAAGGTCAGGATGACCCGGAGTACCCGCCAGCAGCGCCACCCGGCCGATGCGATCGTGGTGGTGGGCGCCAGCGAACACAACCTGCGCGACCTCAGCCTGACCCTGCCGCGCGATACGCTCACGGTGTTCACCGGCGTCTCGGGCTCGGGCAAGTCCTCGCTCGCCTTCGACACGCTGTTCAAGGAAGGGCAGCGCCGGTACCTGGAGACGCTCTCGCCCTACGCCCGGCAGTTCCTCGGGCAGATGGAGAAGCCGCGGGTCGAGCACGTCGAAGGACTGAGCGCCACGGTGTCGATCGACCAGAAGACCGTCAACCGCAACCCGCGCTCGACGGTGGGGACGATCACCGAGCTGTACGACCACTACCGGCTGCTGTTCGCGCGCTTCGGCCAGCCCCACTGCCCCACCTGCCGCGTCCCCATCTCGACCCTCACCCCCGAGCAGATCTCGGACCGGCTGTTCGCCGAGGTGGGCGATCGCGACCCGCCCGTGAACGTCGCCGTGCTGGCGCCGATGGTGCGCGAGCGCAAGGGCGAGTACCGCAAGGAGCTTGCCGGCTGGCTGGAGCAGGGCTACCTGCGCGCCCGCATCGATGGCGAGCTGCGCCGGCTGGACGAGCCCATCCCCCTCGGCCGCTACGAGAAGCACACCCTCGAGCTGGTGCTGGACCGCTTCCCGGTCGTCACGCGCCACCGCAGCCGCCTGGCGGAGGCGGTCGAGAAAGGCCTCGAACTGGCGGGGGGCCTGGTGGGCGTGATGGTCGATGAGCAGCCGCGCCTGTTCAGCAGCAGCATGGCCTGCCCGCGCTGCCAGCTTCCCATCCCCGAGCTGGAGCCGCGGCTGTTCTCCTTCAACGCGCCCCAGGGCGCCTGCCCCACCTGCAACGGGCTGGGGCGGCTGCACCAGTTCACCGAACGCCTGCTCATGGACGGCAGCCGCCCGCTCGGCGGGGGGGCCCTGCGTTGCCTGACCGAGCGCGGCAACCTGCCCTTCACGGAGCTGACCGAGCGCGACCTGGCCCGCGCCGCCAAAGGGCTGGGCATCGACCTGCGGCAGAGCTGGGACGCCATCCCGGCCGCCAAGCGCAAGGCGTTCATCGCGGGCAACGCCGAGATCCCGCTCGGCATCCGCAACGTGTTCCGCCGCCCCGAGCTGCTGCTCGATGCGGCGGAACGCGAGGGTCGCTGGCCGGGACTCGCCGCGATCCTGGGCTTCGTCTCGCGGTTCGTGGGCGCGGCGCTGGACCGCTACCGCGACGAGCGGGAGTGCCCGGCCTGCGAGGGGCGGCGCCTGAACCCGGTGGCGCTGGCGGTGACTTTCCGCGGGCAGGACATCGATGGCCTTGTCCGGCTGACCATCGACGAGGCCACGCGCTTCTTCGCCGGGCTCGACCTCAGCCCCACCGAGCAGATCATCGGCAAGGACATCTTCCGCGAGATCCGGGGCCGGCTGGGGTTCCTGAGCGAGGTCGGGGTGGGCTACCTGACCATCGGGCGCGCCGCCACCTCGCTTTCGGGCGGCGAGGCCCAGCGCATCCGGCTGGCCTCGCAGGTGGGCTCCAAGCTGCAGGGCGTGCTGTACGTGCTCGACGAGCCCTCGATCGGCCTGCACCAGACCGACAATTTGAAGCTGATCCGCCTGCTGCGCCACCTGCGCGATGCGGGCAACACCGTGTACGTGGTCGAGCACGACCAGCAGACGATCGCCGCCGCCGACCACGTGGTCGAGCTGGGGCCGGGCGCCGGCAGCGCGGGCGGGCTCGTGACGGCCCAGGGCGCGCCGGCCGAGCTGGCCCGCGCCGCCACTTCGCTCTCGGGCCAGTACCTCTCCGGCGCGCTGGCCATCCCCATCCCCGCCGCACGCCGTGCGGCGGGTGCGGCCGCCCTGCTGATCGAGGGCGCCCGGCGCCACAACCTCAAGGGCATCGACGTCGCCATCCCGCTCGGGCTGCTGGTGGTGGTGACCGGTGTGTCGGGCTCGGGCAAGTCCACGCTGGTGCACGATCTGCTGATGGGCGCGCTCACGGCCCATCTGGCGCGCAGGCCGCCGCCGGCGGGCGAGTTCCGCCGCATGCGCGGGCTGGAGGCGCTGGACAAGGTGATCGAGATCGACCAGTCGCCCATCGGGCGGACGCCGCGCAGCAACCCCGCCACCTACACCAAGGTGTTCGACCAGATCCGGGCGCTGTTCGCCGAGATGCCCGAGGCCAACATCCGCGGCTACAAGCCGGGGCGCTTCTCCTTCAACGTCAAGGGCGGGCGCTGCGAGGTCTGCGAGGGCGCGGGGGTGCGCACCATCGAGATGCAGTTCCTCAGCGCCGTCGAGGTGGTGTGCGAGGAGTGCGGCGGGCGCCGCTTCAACGAGGAGACGCTGCAGATCCACTACAAAGGCAACACCATCGCCGCGGTGCTGGAGATGACCATCGACGAGGCCGCGGCGTTCTTCGCCAACGTGCCCCAGGTGGCCCATATCCTGCGCACCCTCCAGGAGGTGGGGCTGGGCTACCTGCACCTGGGGCAGCCCTCGACCACCCTTTCCGGCGGCGAGGCGCAGCGGGTGAAGCTGGCCTCCGAGCTGCGCAAGCGGGCCACCGGGCGCACGCTCTACCTGCTGGACGAGCCCACCACCGGCCTGCACGCCCACGACATCCGCGCGCTGCTCAGTTGCCTGAACCGGCTGGTGGCGCAGGGCAACACGGTGCTGGTGATCGAGCACAACCTCGACGTGATCAAGGTGGCCGACCATATCATCGACCTCGGCCCGGGGGGCGGGGACGCGGGCGGCGAGCTGGTCTGCGCCGGCACCCCGGAGCAGGTGGCCGCCGATCCGCGCTCGCTGACCGGCCTGGCCCTGCGCGAAGTGCTGGCGGGGCGGCTGCCCGTGCCTGCGGCGCCGGAGCCGCGCCCGGCGGGCGCCCGGCCGGGGCGCGACCTGACGGTGCTGGGCGCGGAGCAGCACAACCTGAAGCGCATCGACGTGACGATTCCCCGCAACACCTTCACGGTGATCACGGGGGTCTCGGGCTCGGGCAAGACCAGCCTCGCCTTCGACACCATCTTCGCCGAGGGCCAGGCCCGCTATGTCGAGTCGCTGTCGACCTATGCCCGGCGTTTCCTGGGGCGCCTGGACAAGGCGCGCGTCGACGGGATCGAGGGGCTCGCGCCGGCGGTGGCCATCGACCAGAAGAACAGCGGCCGCAGCCCGCGTTCGACCTTGGCCACCGTCACCGAGCTGTACGACTACCTGCGGCTGCTCTATGCGCGGGTGGGCGTGCCCCATTGCCCCAGTTGCGGACGCCGCCTGGAAGGCTGGTCGCCCACCCGCCTCGCGCGCGAGCTGGCCGAGACCCGCGCCGGGGAGCGGCTGATCCTCTCGGCGCCGCTCTGGCGACCCGGCTCGCAGCGCCCGACGTCGCTCGACAGGCCGGAGCACTTCCCGGCGCTGGCGAAATCGCTCGTGGCCGAGGGCTTCATCCGCGCCCATCTGGACGGGGAGCCGGTCGAGCTGGGCGAGTGGCTGGCCTCTCCCGCGGCGCAGCGGGCGCTCAAGCCCGCGCCGGCGATCGATCTCGTCGTGGACCGGCTCACCGTCTCGGCCTCCCACCGCAAGCGGCTCGCGGAGGCGCTCGAGCAGGCCTTCGAGCGCGGTCGCGGCCTGGCGAAGCTGCTGTTTCCCGATGCCCCCGCCGCTGGGGGCGAGCGCCGGGAGCGGCTCGTCAGCGAGCCCGTGGGGTGCGTGGCCTGCGACTTCTACCAGAGCGAGCCGCTCACGCCGCGCATGTTCTCCTTCAACTCGCACCTGGGCGCCTGCCCCGAGTGCGCCGGGCTCGGCCGCACGGCCCAGGTGGAGCCGGCGCTGCTGGTGCCCTTCCCGGAGCGGCCGCTCTTCGAGGGGGCGTTGGTGGCGGGACCGCTCGGGCAGGCCCTTGCGCGCAGGAACTCCCAGCCCGAGCGCGCCCTGCGGGCCTTCGCCGAACGCGAGGGCATCGACCTCGGTGCGCCCTTCGGCGCGCTGCCCGAGGCCCAGCGCCAGGCGCTGCTGTTCGGCGACGGCCGGCGGCTGCGCTTCTCCCGCCGGCGCCATTTCTCGCACAGCTATCGCACCCACGAGACGCGCTTCGAGGGGCTGACGGGGATCGTGCAGGGCTGGTACAACTCCCCCGAGCGCGAGAAATGGGCGCCGCTGATCGGGCCCGTGCTGGCCGATACCGCCTGCCCGGCCTGCGCGGGCGAGCGGCTCAAGCCCGAATACCGTGCGGTGACCCTGAACGGCCGCAGCATCAGCCGCTTCTGCGCGCTCACCGTCGGCGCGGCGCTGGCGGAGCTGGAGACGTGGTCCCTCACCGCCGCCGAGCGCAAGGTGGCCGAGCAGTCGCTGCAGGAGATCCGCTCCCGGCTGGGGTTCCTGGCCGACGTGGGGCTGGCCTACCTGAACCTGGACCGGGAGGCGACGACGCTCTCCGGCGGCGAGGCCCAGCGCATCCGGCTGGCCTCGCAGCTCGGGTCGCGGCTGGTGGGGGTGATCTACGTGCTCGACGAGCCCACCATCGGGCTCCATCCGCGCGATACGGGCCGGCTGCTGGCGACGCTCGGGCGGCTGCGCGACCTGGGCAACACCGTGCTCGTGGTAGAGCACGATCTCGACACGATGCGCGCGGCCGATCACGTGATCGATATGGGCCCGGGCGCCGGCCATCGCGGGGGCGAGGTAGTGGCGGCCGGGCCGCCCGCCGCGTTGGCGCGCCAGCCGCGCTCGCTCACCGGCGCCTATCTGGCCGGGCGCATGGCGATCGCGCTCCCCGAGCGCACGCGGCCGGTGGACTGGAGCCGCGCGATCGAGGTGCGGGGTGCCCGGGCCAACAACCTCAGGCGCCTCACCGTGCGCTTCCCGCTCGGCACGTTCACCGCGGTGACCGGCGTGTCGGGCTCCGGCAAGTCCACGCTGGTGGTCGAGGTGCTGCAGAAGGCGCTGCAGCGCAAGCTGGGCGGCGAGCGCGTGGTGCCGGGCGCCCACGACGCGGTCGAGGGGCTGGCGCTGGTGGACAAGCTGGTGGTGATCGACCAGTCGGCCATCGGGAAATCGCCCAAGTCCAACCCCGCCACGTACACCGGCGTGCTCGACGGCATCCGCGCCCTGATGGCCCAGATGCCCGAGGCCAAGCTGCGCGGCTACGCCCCGGGGCGCTTCTCCTTCAACGTGGCCGGGGGCCGCTGCGAGGCGTGCGAGGGGCGCGGCATGAACCACATCGAGATGCACTTCCTGGCCGACGTGTGGGTGCCCTGCGAAGTGTGCGGCGGGCGCCGCTACAACCGCGAAACGCTGCAGGTGCGGTTCCGCGGCAAGCACATGGCCGAGATGCTCGAGCTGGAGATCGACGAAGCGCTGGAGCTGTTCGCCAACCAGCGCCGCATCCGGCGCCAGCTCCAGACCCTCTCCGACGTGGGGCTGGGGTACATGAAGCTCGGCCAGCCCGGCCACACGCTTTCGGGGGGAGAGGCGCAGCGGGTGAAGCTGGCGGCCGAGCTGGGCAAGCCCCACACGGGCCGCACGCTCTACATCCTCGACGAACCCACCACGGGGCTGCACCTTGACGATACGGCGCGGCTGCTCCAGGTGCTCCATCGGCTCGTGGACGCCGGCAATACGGTGGTCGTGATCGAGCACAACCTCGACGTGATCAAGACGGCCGACCACGTGATCGATCTGGGCCCCGAGGGCGGCGATGCCGGCGGCAGACTCGTGGCGGAGGGCACTCCGGCCGAGGTCGCCGCCATCGAGGGCAGCCATACCGGCCGGGCCCTGCTGCGCGTGCTCGGCAGCCCGAGTCCCCGCGCGCTCGCCTCCGCCTGAGCGGGACGGGGCGCGAAGACCGCCTCGGCGTCAGACCCGACCTTTCATAACAGGTTGCTTTCTATTTGAGACTATAATATCAAGTTGTGCAGACCTTTGGTTTTGCGTCCAGGAGGACTGCACATGGCAAGGAAGCCAATTGTTGTCGCTGCGCAGGTAACTGCTGCGGAGCAAGTGGTGAAGCACAGCAGCGATGCTCAGGAATTGCGCAGGGCGCTGGCAGTGCTGTTGCCGGCGCACCATGGGTTGACGCTGGAAGAGACAGGCCGCGCGATCGGACGTTCCAGAGCCAGCGTGGCACGAATGCGGGTCGAGTTCAGCGAGGGGTTGGAAGAGCCGGAGCGACCCCGACCGCGACGGGGCGGTAGGCACAGACAGAACATGACCCTCGAACAGGAAGCCGCGCTGGTGACGCCGTTTTTCGCGCAGGCGCAGCGCGGTGGCGTCCTGGTGGTTGCTCCGGTCAAGGCCGCCTATGAGCAAGCCATTGGCCGCACGGTGCCGGACTCGACGGTGTATCGGCTGCTGGCCCGCCGGGGCTGGCGGAAGATTGCCCCCCGGCCGCGCCACCCCAAGGCGAATCTGGAACTACAGGAAGCCTGGGGAAAAAACTCCCCGAGACGCTGACGACGCTCGCCACGCAACAGGCCGAGGGCCGCAAGCTGAGACTGAGGTTTCAAGACGAGGGGCGATTCGGGCGGATCAGCGATCCCAGGCGCTGTTGGGCCCCGTAACCCCATGCGCCCCGAGGTAAAGGCCGCGCTGGTGCGCGAACACACCTATGCCTATGCGGCGCTATCGCCATGGGACGCACGCCTGGACTCCTTGATACTGCCCGATGCCAGCACCACCTGCATGAACATCTTCCTGGACGAGATCGCCACGCGCTACCCCGACGATTTCATTGTCCTCGTTCTCGACGGTGCCGGCTGGCATCGCTCCCACGGGCTCAAGATCCCCAAAAACATGGTCCTGCTGCCCCTGCCGCCCAATTCACCCCAGCTCAACCCTGTCGAACACCTCTGGGATGAACTGCGGGAGAAGTCCTTTCACAACCGTGTCTTTGGCAGCCTCGATGCCGTGGAAGATCCGCTCTGCCAAGCGCTGGCGGCCTTCGAACCGGACCGCAAACGCATTGGCCAGCTGACCGGTTGGCCCTGGATCATTGATCTCGTTAAGAACGCAAATTAGTATCATTCCCCGCCGCCGTCCCTGATCGACCGTGGGGCGTGTCGCAATGTGCGCTGTCGCTAATACTTGACAATGTCGTAAAAGTTTCCACCGCATCGACCCTGCGAGACCCTTCGCCATCCCGATCGCATGCGGGGCTCGTCGCAGATACGCCCGCTGTCAAGCGATCGATTCATGTCGGAAAAAATCCGCGCGCCGCCGCGACCGGGTCAAGATTCGGCGGATTTGCCCCCCCGTGGGCCGCGCGCCCGACAAAATTGATTGCGGATTTTGCCGAATGGGGTACACGTTTACATCCTGGGGGGTCGCAATCGGTATCGTGAGGCCGTGCCGGAAGGGCGGGCCGCACCAGCGCGGATCGGTGTCATCGAATCCGGGAAGCGAGCCCGTGCATCGTCATGACGGCGCGCGCCAAAACAGGGGCGTGGGGATTCACAATGTCAACCGAAGGCTCGGGAAAGGACGGGCGCAAGTCGGTCCGGTACGTGCTGAGCGAGCGCGTCCATTTTCGGGCGGTGATGGAAACCGGGACGACCATCGACGTCTCGGAGTCGGGCGTGTCCTTCAGCGCATTCCGGGCGCTGCCCTTGGGCTCGGACGTCGACGTGTGCTTCTTCAACGGCGCCGTCGCGATCAAAGGCGTGGTGCGCCACCAGGTGCCGCTCAGCAACGGCGCCTTCCGGATCGGCGTGGAGTTCGACGACAAGCAGCGCGAAGTCATCGAGTTCTTCCTGAAGAACGAGGAGTCCGGCGTCACGCTCGATACAACCAAGCCCATGAAGACCGGATAGGAGCCGTTCCGCCCCCGTGAAGGCCGCGGGCGGCGTCGCGGGTACAGCGGGATTCCGGCCCAAATTCGACGCCCCCCGGCCGGGACGCCGGCACCCACGGAAACCCATTATGCGACGGATCGTCGCCATCCTTTCGGCGGCATCGTTCCTCACGGCGTGCACACAGCAGGTCGCCCGACCCCCGCTCGAAACCCGCCGCTTCCAGATTGACTGGGCCAACCTGCCGACGCAGCCGCTCCAGGCCGAGGGGCTGCAGGGCGAAGGGTTCGTGCTCACCCCCGCCCAGTGGCCGCTAGAGGCCAGCGTCAAGCGGCTGCTGGCGGGCGATTTCGAGGGGGTGATCGACAGGTTCGATCTCGCGTTCCGGCCCTCGCGGCTGGAGCACGAGGTGCTGCGCAAGCTGTTCGCCGCGGGCTACCTGCCGGCCTACGTCCGGCTGCGGAACACCGGCGCAGCGCCGATCGAGTTCGCGCCCGAGCGGCTGGCGCTGCGGGCCGATGCGCACACCACGTTCGCCGCCGTGCCCGCGGGAGAGCTGCCCCAGCGGTTCGAGGAGATCGACTGGGCCAGGACGGGGCTGACGGTCGTGGTGGTAGCCCTGCTGCTGGTGCTGGTCGTGGCGGCGGCCAGGGACAACCGCGGCCGCGTCGATCTGAGCGGAGTGGATGTCGGGGTGCGCAGCGGGCTCGACGCCGCGGCGCGACCCGCCGACGCCCGCCGCGCCGATGCGACCCGCGGCGGCGCCTCGGCCGAGGCGGGGCTGCTGACCCCCGCCGTGCTGGCGCCCGGCCAGCGGCAGGAAGGCTTCGTGTTCTTCCGCGTCGAGCGGATGCTGGTGGACTGGACCGGGTTGGCGCTCGAGCTGCGCTGAGGGACGAGAGCGTGACTCCATCACAGTCTTCGACCCCCTGACGTGGTGCAATGGCCATGATGGCAGCGGGAGAGCCGCGCCCGGACAATCCGGCGCGCGGCCACCCCGCCAATCCTCCGGAGAATCATCCTATGGCACGTGTGGAAACGATCCCCAGGTTGGGCCTCAAGCGCCGGGTCGCGCTCCCTTACGAGAAGGCCGTCGAGCGCGTGACAGCGCTGCTGAAGGAGCAGGGCTTCGGCATCCTGACGGAGATCGACGTCAAGTCCACCCTCAAGGCGAAGCTGGACAAGGACTTCACCAAGTACGTGATCCTCGGCGCCTGCAACCCGCCGCTCGCCTTCCGGGCGTTGAGCGCCGTCCCGGAGGTGGGGCTGCTGCTGCCCTGCAACGTCACGGTGTACGAGG
>JACQKK010000112.1 GCA_016204605.1 Candidatus Lambdaproteobacteria bacterium | reverse complement strand
GCGGCGCGGCGCACGGCGTTGGGGTGCTTGGCGGCGATCCACACCGGCGGGCGCGGCTTCTGCACGGGGCGCAGGGTCAGGTGGGCCTTGTTCAGCTTCCAGACCTCGTTCTCGAACGTGACCTCGTCCTCGGTCCACAGCCGCTTGACGATATCGAGGCACTGCTCGAAGCGGCGCACGCGGTGGCCCTTCCGGATGCCGAAGGCGTCGAACTCGACGTTGCGGTAGCCGAGCCCCACCCCGAACACCATGTTGCCGCGCGCGATCACGTCGAGGCTGGCGATGGTCTCCGCCACGTCGACCGGGTTCTGCAGCGTCAGCAGCACGAGGCCCACGCCCATCGTCATGGGGCCGGCATCGGCGTGCATGCGCGCCAGGTAGGGCACGATCTGCAGCATCTGCAGGTCGCCCTCCTGCAGATAGTGCTGGTTGCCGAAGTAGGAATCCCAGCCGCGGTCCCGCGCGAAGCGCAGCATGGTGAGCTGGCCCTCCAGCGCCGCCACCATGTCGGTATCGGTGTGATACTGGCCCGAGAGCAGAATCCCGAATTTCATACCGTCTCCTGTAAGCGGTCACTGGTGAGCGGAGGGCGCGGATGCGCCCGCGACCTCACCCCCTGGCCCCCTCTCCAAAAAATTGGAGAGGGGGAACTCGACGCACGACATCCCGCCTTCAATCCCCCTCTCCAATTCTAGGAGAGGGGGAAGCCGCGCCAGCGGCGGGGGAGAGGTCCAGGCAACCGCCCCTCCCTCTGAAGGGCCGGGGAGGGCGAGCCCCGCGGGCGCGGCTTGGGGTCCAGCCGCGTCAGCCGGCGATCTTCACCACATAGCGGCCGCGGGCGCCGCCCCCGATGATCTCGGCCAGGGCGCGGGGCAGGTCGGCCAGGGCGATGGTGCGGCCGATCTCTGCCAGGTGGGGCGGCTTGTTTGGCCCGGCCAGGCGCGCCCAGGCGGCGAGACGCAGGGCCATGGGCGTGACGGACGTATCGACGCCGAGCAGGTTCACGCCGCGCAGGATGAACGGATAGACCGTCGCGGTGAAGTTGGCGTTCTGCACCAGGCCGCAGAGGGCCACGCTGCCGCCCCACTGGGTGGTGCGCAGCAGGTACTCGAGCGTCGCGCCGCCCACGCTGTCGACGGCGGCGGCCCAGGTTTCCTTGAGCAGCACCTTGCCCGAGCCGTCGGTCACCTGTTCGCGGTTGAGCACCTCCGCGGCGCCGAGGGTGGCGAGCCACGGCTTCATATCGGCCTTGCCGCTGCTGGCGACCACGCGGTAGCCGGCCTTGGCCAGGATATCCACCGAGAGGCTGCCCACCCCGCCCGTGGCGCCGGTGACCAGCACCGGCCCCTGCTCGGGCCGCAGGCCGTTGCGTTCGAGCGCCATCACGCAGAGCATGGCGGTGAACCCGGCCGTGCCCAGCGCCATCGCCTCGTGGGCCGTGAGCCCGGCCGGCAGCGGCACGACCCAGTCCACCGGCACGCGGGCGTATTCGGCGAAGCCGCCGCAATGGCCCACGCCCATCGCGAAGCCGGTGACCAGCACCGGCGCGCCCGGCTTGAACCGGCCGCTCGCATCGGCCACCACCTCGCCCGAGAGATCGATGCCCGGGATGTGCGGGAACTGGCGCACCATGCGTCCCTGGCCGTGGGCCACCATCGCGTCCTTGTAGTTGACCGAGGAGAACGCCACGCGGATGGTGACCTCGCCGGCCGGCAGGCGGGCGGTCTCGAAACCCTTGACGGCCCCCGTGATCGCATCCGGGGTGCCCTCCAGCACATACGCCTGCATCGTCGGCTTCATCGTCGCTCCTGAACGTCGCTGTTGAGAATGGTGTTGCGCGGTCGGGTTTCGTCTGGTTATGGCGAAGCGTCGGCCGATTTGCAACGCCGGGGGCGGGTGCTCCCTGTGGGCCATCGACACCGCCTCGGCCCCGCGGTACCGTGTCGCCGGTCCGGTGTCGCCGGTCCGGTGTCGCCGGTCCGGTGTCGCCGGTCGGGTGTCGCCGGTCCGGTGTCGCCGGTTCAGTGTCGCCGGTCCGGAGTCGCAAGTCCCCGGTCGCCCGTCGGGCGCGCGGCCGCCCTCCAACCTGCTTCCCGTGCGCACGCCATGGCCGAGCTCCCGCTGCCGGCCGGCGTGCTGGCCCTGGTGGCCGCCGCCGGCTTCGGTGGCGGCCAGGCGCTGGTGCAGCGCGGCCTGAGGCATGCGGAGCCGCTCGCCGCAGGGGCGGTGGCCATCGGCGTGACGGCGGCCTGCTTCTGGGGGCTGCTGCTGCTGCGGCCGGAGGCGGCCCGCTGGAGCTGGGGCGGCGTGGCCCTGTTCGCGGCGGTCGGACTGCTGCAGCCCCTGCTCACGATCCTGTTCACGTTCGAGGGGACGCGGCGCCTCGGCTCCACCCTCGCTGCGAGCGTGGGCTCGACGGCGCCGCTGTTCTCGGCGCTGGTGGCCGTGGCCCTGCTCGGCGAGCGGGTAACGCCGCCGGTCGCGCTCGGCACCGCCTGCGTGATCGGCGGGGTGATGGCGCTCTCGCACCGGGGGGCCGCCCCCCGCCGCTGGCCGCTCGCGGCGCTGCTGCTGCCGATCGGCACGGCGGCCAGTCGCGGGCTGGCCACGCCGCTGGCGAAGGTGGCCCTGGCCGCGCTGCCCGATCCGCTGCTGGGGGCGGCCGTGACCTACTCGGTGGGCTTTGCGGGAGCGCTGGGGCTCCATGGCATGCGCCTGGGGCGGCTGCGGCCGCGCATGGCCTGGCCCGCGCCCGCCATCTTCCTCGTGGTGGGGCTGGGCAACGCGCTGGCCTTCTCGGCCCTGCTGCTGGCGCTCGGCAAGGGCGAGGTGGTGGTGGTGGCGCCGCTGCTGTCCTCGGGGCCGCTGTTCACGATGCTGGTGAGCGTCGGCCTGCTGCGCCAGGAGCCGTTCACGCCGCGCATCCTGGCGGGCGTGCTGCTGGTCGTCGGCGGGGTGATGGCCGTGGCCGCGACGGGTTGAGGGCGCGGCCTCACCCACCCCGGCCCTCCCTCTCCCGGCGGCAAGGGAGGGAGACCCGAACTAACCACCGGCTGCCTCACCCACCCCGGCCCTCCCTCGCCGGGTGGAGGAGGAGGGAGCCTCGAACCGGCCACCGGCGGCCTCACCCACCCCGGCCCTCCCGCTCCTGGTGGAGAGGGAGGGAGCCTCGTACCGGCCACTCGCGCGGGATGCCATCACCCCTCCCCACTTGGTGGGGAGGGGCAGGGGTGGGGCCGCCGCGCCAGCGGCGGGGGTGAGGCGGCGTGGATGATCCCCCGCGCCATCCCGGCACCCTGGCTCCCGACACGGCCGCGATGGGAATGGACAGGGGGCGTCGCTTTCCGCAATACTCCCCGGGGTTGTCGTGCCTGGCTCGCCATCGCGGCCGCGCACCACGGCCCAGCACCGCGGCTCGCGCCTCGACCGCCACACGCGCCCTGGGAGACACCCCGACCCATGTTGGACCCGCGCGGCAGCCCCGCCTTGCTCTCGCTGATCTCGGCCATGTTCTTCGGCCTCAGCTCGAGCCTGGTGCAGAAGGGCCTGGAGCATGGGGATTCCAAGACCGGCGCCATGATCAACATCGGCACGAACGCGCTTTACTACTGGCTGCTGGCGCCGTTCCTGATGGAGTCCGCGGTGTGGCACTCGCCGGCGGTGTGGCTGTTCGCGCTGGTGGGGCTGTTCCGCCCCTTCCTCTCGGTCAATCTCTCCTATGCCGGCAACAAGCGGCTGGGGGCGACGATCACCTCGACCGTGAACGCCGTGCAGCCGCTGCTGTCGATCCTGGGCGCGGTGCTGGTGCTGGGCGAAGCGCTGACGGTGCCGATCCTGCTGGGCACGCTCGGCATCATCGGCGGAGTGGTGGCGTTCTCCTGGCAGCGCCGGGGCACCAGGCGCGACTGGCCGGCCTCGGCGCTGCTGTGGCCGCTCGGCGCGGCCACGGTGCGCTCGATCGCCAACGTGGCCACCAAGTCCGGGCTGAACATGCTGCCCGTGCCGTTCATGGCCAGCCTGATCGCGAACACCGTCTCGTTCGTGATGTCCGTCGGACAGTACCTGATTGAGTTCCGCTATGTGCGCCGCACCATGACCCCGCGCGGCTGGTGGTGGTTCTTCATGGCCGGAATGGCCAGCGGGGTGGCCGTGCTCACCGTGAACTCGGCGCTGGTGCAGGGCGACGTGGTGATCGTGGTGCCCGTCAACAACAGCGCGCCGCTGTTCACGCTGCTCTTCAGCTGGCTGGTGTTCCGCCAGGAGCGGCTCACCTTCCGCATCCTGCTGGGGCTGCTGCTGATCCTGCCCAGCGTGATCCTG
>JACQKK010000111.1 GCA_016204605.1 Candidatus Lambdaproteobacteria bacterium | reverse complement strand
CGGGCTGGCACCTCACCCCGCCCTTCGGGCACCCCTCTCCACGATGTGGAGAGGGGCCGGGGGAGAGGTTTTCCAGGCCAATCGCACCATCGATCCGGCTCGTGACGGCTCGTCGAAGCGACTGACTTTGGACTTGCCCTGTGTGGCGGGGGCAGGCTTGCCTGCCTCGCCGCCCGGTGCGGTAGAGTAGGGGTTCCCCCGGATGGCTTGGCGTTGGGTGGCGCGCGCGAGCCGGTCCGGTGGTCAATCCTGCGAGAGGTAGCGGCGTTCGAGGGCGTTCCAGCGCGCCGTATCCACGGCCAGCTCGCGATCCTGGAAGGTCGCCATGCGGTGCTCGTAGCCGCCGGCGCCGCCCTCCTTGCGCATCACGGCCAGCAGCTCCTGGATGGCCTTGATCGCCACGCGCTGGGTCTGCGAGGGGTAGATGCCGAGCCGGAACCCCATCGCCTCGAGCTCCGCTGCGGGCAGCGGGGGCGTCTTGCCGCCCTCGAACACGTTGACGAGGGTGGGCTTCTTGAACGCCTTGGGAATGGCCGCCAACTGCTCGCGGGTCTGGGGCGCCTCGACGAACGCCACGTCGGCGCCCGCCTCGACATAGGCGGCCATGCGTTCCATCGCGGCCTGGAAGCCCTCGACCGCGAGGGCATCGGTGCGGGCGATGATGACGAGCTCCGCGTCGCGCCGGGTGTCCACGGCGGCCTTGATCTTGCCCACCGCCTCGCCCAGGCTCACCACCGCCTTGCCCTCGTAGTGGCCGCACTTCTTCGGGGAGACCTGGTCTTCCAGGTGGAAGGCCGCGGCGCCCGAGCGCTCGAACTCGCGCACGGTGCGGATCACGTTGAGCGCGTTCCCGTAGCCCGTGTCCGCGTCGGTGATGCAGGGGATGCCGACGGCGTCCACGACGCGGCGGATCCAGTCGAGGATCTCGCCCATCGTGAGCAGGCCGATATCGGGATAGCCGTTGGCGCGCGAGAAGCCGCCGCCGGTCAGGTACACTGCCTCGAACCCGGCCTGCTCGACCAGCCGCGCCGAGATGGCGTCGACGACGCCCGGGACCATCGTGTAGCCGGGCCGCGCGAGAATCGCGCGCAGGGTCTTGCGTGGGGTCATGGGGATTCCCTCCTCAGCGTCGCGTGCGGGCGGCCGGGCGCGCCGCCTTGCGACTGCGCGGGCCGGGCCGCGTGGCGGCCTTGCGACCCCGTGGTGCGGCCTTGGGCTTGGCGGGCTTCCGCGCGGCGGCGGCTGCGCGGGCCGCGCTCTGTGCGGCGCTGCGCCCCGCGATGCGCCCGAACACGGCGCCCGAGACCAGCCCGGAGCCGCCCGGGTAGTTGTAGTGGAACAGCCCGCCCACCATCTCCCCGCAGGCGTAGAGCCCCTCGATGGGGCGGTAGCCGACGTCCATCACCTGCGCATCGTCGCCGATCAGCACCCCGCCGAACGTGAAGGTGACGCCCCCGGTAACCGGGTAGGCATAGTACGGCGGCGTATCGAGCGGCTGCGCCCAGTTGGTCTTGTCCACCGCCAGCCCCTGGGTGCGCAGCCCATCCTTCACCATCGGGTTGAACTGGCCGCCCTTCAGCGCCGCGTGATACTCGCGCAGCGTGTGCAGCGCCTGCTCGTGGTCGATCGGGAGTTGCCGCACCAGCCCTTCCAGCGTATCGGCCGTCAGGGGCTTGCCCGTCTTGTAGCGCGGCTCCAGCAGCTCGGTGACCTTGGAGTCGAAGAGCTGGTAGGCCACGCCGCCGGGCTGGGTGAGGATGATCTGCCCCATCTTGGCGTAGGTGAGCAGGTTGAACTCCTCGCCCTCGTCGGCGAAGTGCTGGCCGCGGCTGTTCACCATCACGCTGTATGTGTAGCTGAGCCGGTTGCTCTTGTCGGTGAGCTTGCGGTCGCCGAAGGGCGGCGCATCGGCATCGATCGGCGTCGAGTGCAGCCCCGTGTACTGGCCGTGGGGGACAGCGCCCACCTCGAAGGCCATGCGCAGCCCGTCGCCGGTGTTGAACGCCGTGCCGCGCACCTTGGCCAAGTCCCAGGGTCGGCCCAGGTAGCGTGCGCGCCATTCGGGGTTCGATTCGAACCCGCCGCAGCCCAGCACCACCGCCGCGGCGCTCAGCTCCTGGTAGCCCTTGGGGCCCTGCACCAGCACGCCCGTCACCCGGCCCGAGCCGTCCTGCAGCAGGCGCGCGGCGCGGGTCTGGTAGCGGATCTCCACCTCGCGCTGCTCGGCGATCCCGAACCACATCCTGGAGAGCCCGATGCCTTCGCCCACGGCGCGGATCACGGCGCCGGAGAGGAACTTGATCTTGCCGCCGAACCTGATGGCGCCCAGCATCACGGCGGGCTCCATCCTGATGCCCACCTTCTTCATCCAGCGCACGGTGTCGTAGGAGTTGCCGATCAGGATCTGCGCCAGGCGCGGGTCGGTGCGGTTCTCCGTCACCTTCTTGAGGTCGCGCCAGAAGGTCTCGGCGGAGTACGGCTCCACGTTCTCGAAGAAGCCCGGGGTGTGCTTGTCGGCGTCGGGCACGATCGCCCTGAGGTCGTCCGGTTTTTCATACGCGAAGCGGAACGCCCCGCCGCTGTAGTGGGTGTTGCCGCCGCGCAGCTCCTCGGGCGCCTTCTCGAGCACCAGCACGCGCTCGGCGCCTTGCTCGCGGGCGGAGACCGCGGCCGCCAGCGCCGCGTTGCCGGCGCCGATCACGATCACGTCGTACTTCGCCATGCGTCTGCTCCTGTTGCGGTGAACGGTTCAGCGCCCGGGCGCACCGGCCGTGCGGCTTAGCCCTGGGCCAGCCAGGGCGAGCCGTCCTTGCGGGCGATGGGAACGGTGACGTTGTCGCAGGCGAGCCGGGTCTGCACGGAGAGGCTGTGCGTGCCCGTGCCGCCCATCACGACGATCACGATGTCCTCCGGCTTGTCGGCGATGGGGATGCCGTAGTCTGGGTCCACGTCGGCATAGAGCTTGATGTTCTTCTTGCTGAAGCTGACCAGGTTGCCGCGCGGGATATCGCCGAAGCGCAGCCGCCCGAACTCCCAGATGAAGCGCTTGACTTCGGCCTTGCTGAAGCCGCCGTTGGAGAGCAGCCGCGCGTGCTGCGGCCCCAGGATCAGCAGGGGCTGCCCCTCGCCGTTGGTGTTGCGGTTCCCCACATAGGGAATCGAGAGCGCGAGCGTCTTGAGCAGGTCCTTGGCGGTCTGGCTGCCGCCGTTGTCGTCGATCAGCGCCGCGGGACAGGCGGGGATCAGCGTGACCGTGCTGACCTCAAGCGGGTAGCCGCGCTCGACGTGGAGCGGCTCCCAGGGGTTCTCCTCCTCGTTCTCCGCGATGCAGTGCTCGAAGCGGCCGATGTGGCCATGGGTGTGGATGTTGATCGAGCCGGGCGTGCCGCCGATGTTCGCCATCACCAGCCGCAGGGCGCGCCCGATCGAGGCCGTGCTGCGCCAGCGGCTGCCCGTCACGTTGTAGCCCCAGTTGAGGTCGATGGCCTTGCGGATGGGGCCGTTGACGATGGGCAACGCCGAGGTGTCATGGGTCGAGGTCTGCACCGCGTCGAGGTTGAACTTGGGGTCGGCGATCGCCTGCACGCAGGCGATCAGCACGGGCATGTACTCCGGGATGCACCCCGCCATTACCGCGTTGGCGGCGATCTTGGCGATAGTGGCCTGACCGCGCCTGGGCGCGAGCCCGGCCACCACGTCGTCGGCCTGCCAGCCGAGCGTGCGCTCGGCGTAGTCGGTCATGGCCCCCACGCGCGCCTCGGTGGGCGGCACGATCGGCAGGCCGTCGGTCAGGTCGCGTTCGAGGAACCACGCGTTGATCGCGTCGAAAGAGTCTTCGACCTCGAGGATCGGGGCTTCCAGTTCCGCTGGGCTCATGGGTGCTCTCTCCTCCTCATGCGCGCTCATCGCGCCCGGGGCGCGGACTGGGCGGCTTGGGCGCGCGCCTGCTGCTGCACCTGGCGGCTGCGGGCGCCGGGATGGACGTAATCCACGTATGCCTCGCGCGGGATCGGGCCCTGCTGCGTCAGGTCGGCCAGGATCAGCGGGTAGGCCGCGCGGGCCAGCTCGCGCACCTGCTCCTGCGTGAGGTCGTTCAGGGGATGGGGCGTGATCACGAGCGGCAAGTCTTCCATGCGGATGTTCCTGGCGGCCAGCCGCGCGTGTCCCAGGAACGCCGCGCTGATGATGGTGCTGGTGGGAACGCCGCGCTTTTCCAGGTATTCCGAGTCGTGGATACACCACGACGTGCAGCCCCCTCAGTCGCCCCAGGCGTTGACCACGGCCTCCACCTTGCCCTCCAGCTCGGGGGCGATCAGGAAGCACGACGAGAAGTTCTTGCGCACCGAGTGGGTCTCGATGCCGGCGTGATCGGCGCGGATCAGCTCCTCGATGCAACTGAGGAAGAAATCGGCGTTGGGCTTGATGTTGCTGATGAAGCCGATGGACTTGCCGTTGAGCGAATCGAGCCGGCGGGCCAGCGGAGTCCGGGTGGCGGCGATCTGCCCGACCGGATTCACGAGCCGGACCAGGCTGGGTGTGGACGTGTTCATGTTGGCCATTCTCCTCATGGGCCTTGCGGGGATCGGGAAGTGCGGGCCCATCTTGGCAGGGTCGCGCCTGGGATGTCCAGTGGCGACGCGGCGGCGCCCGCGAGGGCGGCCGCGCCGGCAATAGCGACCTCTCCCCCCGGCCCCCTCTCCGCAGGCGGAGAGGGGAGTTAGGTTGCGTACGGGGTGGCGCCAGTGGCTCCCTCCCTCTCCGTCAACGGAGAGGGAGGGCTGGGGTGGGTGAGGTTGCCAATTTCCGCCTCACTCCTCCAGCGGCATTTCGACGTAGCCCCGGTGGGCGGTGGTCTCCCGCCTGGCCTGCTTGAAGGCCAAGGAGTCGTCGACACCCTTGAAGATGGGACGTTCTGTGCGCGCCAGCAGCCCCTCGACCGTGAGAATCTGCACGCGCGGCCAGTCCTCGTTTCTAAAGTGCTTGGACCGGTAGAACCCGGCCGCCGCAGCCTCGGTGATCATGGGCCTGGTGGGTGGCGCCAGCGTCACGAACAGACCAATCTCGGCCTTCTCGCGTTCCAGCACACCCCTCAACTCCCGAATCATAGAGACTCCGACGTGCTCGCCGCCCTTCACCGAGACCACGATCTTCTTCGCCGGCTTGTTGTCGTCCTGGAAGAAGATCAGCCCGTCGATGCCGCTGTCGGCGCCCTTTTTCTTCCCCTGGTAGGGCTGGGCGTCCACCAGCGAGCAGGCCCACCACTGGAACTGGTACTTGCTTCGCTTGGCCAGGTCGTGGGCGCCCTCCAGGTCCTTGGGCGTGCCGTGCACCTGGAAGGCGATGTTCGGGAACGCGTCCTTGAGCCGCTTCTCGATCAGCGAGATGGCGAGGTGGGTGATGTCGATGCCGATCCAGCCCCGCTTGAGCTTCTCCGCCGCGTGCACCGCCGTCCCGCACCCGCAGAACGGGTCCAGCACCACGTCGCCCTCGTTGCTCGACGCCGCGATGATCCGCTCCAGGAGCGCGAGGGGCTTTTGCGTGGGGTAAGGCATTCGCTCATGATGCCAAGATCGAAGGGCCTCCAAATCATTCCATACGTCCTGGGCGGGCATACCTTTGGCTTCGTCCAGATAGCGCTTGATTCTTGGAAAACCGTTGCGGGTGTAGAAAATGCGGTTTTCGGATTCCAGTCGTATCATTGACTCAATGGGAACCCGCCAAGTTCGAACAATCCCTTTCCATTCGTAGTTGTACCCCCCCCTTGAAGGCCCGCTGCGCCGAGGTCTCCCGACATGAATCGCCTTCCGTCGACATCTTTGTACCTATAGTACTGCTCGACATAGTTCTGGTCATACGGCTGATACAAATCGTTCCATGTAGCGTCTTCCGTCTTTGCATAGGAAAGGAGCGTATCATGCACTGAACCAAAACCTTTGGCATCGCTGTGTCCGGAGGTTCGTTTCCAAATAATCTCATTCCGAAAGTTCTCCTTCCCGAAGACGGCGTCGAGGACGATCTTGAGGTAGTGGCTGGCGGTGGGGTCGCAGTGGAGGTAGAGGCTGCCGGTGGGCTTCAGCGCGCGGTGGAGCTCGAGCAGGCGGTTGGCCATCATGACCAGGTAGGCCATCACGTCGTTCTCGTGCAGGAACGAGCGGAAGGCGCGGATCAGCTCGGCGACGTCGGTGTTGGGCTGGTGGAGGAGCTGGCCGTACTCGCGCTCGGCCTGCGATGGCTTGCCTGGCCCTGATGGCCCCCAGTGCCAGGTGTCCTCGAAGGCGGTGATCTGCGCGTCGGACTCGTGGCCGGTCGGGCTCCTGAACAGCAGGTTGTAGTCGCGCTTCGAGTTGAAGGGCGGGTCCAGGTAGATCAAGTCCACCGACGCGTCGGCGATGGACTCCCGCAGCACGTCGAGGTTGTCGCCGTAGTGCAGGTCGCGGGTCATGGCCACACCGGCGGAGGGGAGAAATCGGCGGAGCGTGCGTCCCCATGCGTATCACCCGGCGCGCCGTGCGGGCAACCGGGAACTCACCCTGAGCGCCCCTCACTTTTCTTGGCTGGGTTCATGACCAAGCGAAGGTGCGGGTTTGGGCGGGTAGCAGCAGGCGTATCAAGAAGTGCCACGCTGAACGCAGGAGCTGGCGGATT
>JACQKK010000131.1 GCA_016204605.1 Candidatus Lambdaproteobacteria bacterium | reverse complement strand
CTGGTAGATCACCCCCGAGGGGTCGGCCCCGGCATGCTTGGCGAACAGGGTGGCGCCCGTGCGCTCGGCCCAGCGGCCGAGCTGCTCGGCGGCGGCGGCCCGGAAGGTGTCGCCGGCGATGAGCAGCACGCGCTTGCCCTGAGCGGCATGCTGGGCGGCGAGCTTGCCGATGGTGGTGGTCTTGCCCGTGCCGTTCACGCCCACGAACAGGATCACCGCGGGCTTGTGGCGTGCCAGGTCGTCGCCGTCCGCCCCGCCCACCTGCTCCAGGCGCGCCTGCGCCCGCTCCATCAGCGCGGCGATCTCGGCCTTGAGCGCCTCCCGCAGCGCCTCGCCATCGGCCAGCTCGTGGCGGCGCAGGCGCTGCTCGACGGCGCGCAGCAGGCGGGCGGTGGTGAGGGGACCCACGTCGGCTGCCAGCAGCACCTCCTCGATGTCGGGCAGCAGGGCGGGGTCGATCTCCTTCCGCCCGAGCAGGATGCGCCCCAGCCCGCTGGCGAGGCCCTCGCGGGTCTTGGCGAACCCGCGCCGCAGGCGCTCCCGCCAGCCGCCCTCGCTGGCGGGCTCGGGCGCCTCGGCCGGGCGCAGCTCCTTCTGCAGGAGCCCCGCGCGGGCCCGGCGGGCCTCCTCCGCGGCGGTCAGGGCATGCTGGGCCGCGCGGGCCTGCTCGGTCGCCCGGTGCAGGCGCCCGCGCTCCTCGCGCTCCCGCGCCCCCTGCTGCCGGGCCAGCCGCTCGCGCTGGGCCTGCTCGTGGGCCTGGGCGAACCGCGCTTCGAGCTCGCGCTGTTGCGCGGTCGGCTCGGGTTCGGGTTGCGCGTGCCCGCGCGCCAGCCGGCGCTGCCCGGCGTGCATCGCCTGCGCAGCCCGCTCGGTGCGTTCTGCCGTGGCGCGCCGCTTCTTCTCACGGCGCTGGTCCTTCCTGGAAGCCATCGTGTGGGCATCCTCGCTGCTGGCTATGCCGGGCAGGTCGCCTTGCCTTGCCCGGCGCCACCGTGTTAGGAGCAACCGCAACGGCACTGTCGGGTGCGTGACCGGCTCCGGCCGGGATCGCCGGGGCGCTTCCGAGTCGCAGCGGGGGCGCCGGCCCCGGCGGTGCGCCGCCCTCCCCCGGCGATGCCCCACGCGCCCTTACCACGAGAGCCCATGGCCGCCCTGCTCACTCCCGAACTGAAACGCGCAATCGGCAAGCGTTCTGCGCCCATCACCGAGCTGGTGACCGCGCGCGAGATCCGCCGCTACGCCACCGCCACCAGCCAGCGCCAGGAGAAGTTCCTGAACGGCCGGGAGGCGCCGCCGCTGTTCTACGCGCGGTTCCTCAAGGAAATTCCCACGCTCGACCGGATGATACACGATGGGCGGTTCATGGACGACCTCCTTCCGCCCCTGCCGCTCAAGCGCACGATGGCCGGCGGCTGCGAGACCACCTACCACCGCCCCATCCGCGCCGGCGATACCTTGACCGGGGTCTTCACCATCAAGGATCTCTACGAGAAGGAGGGCGCCTCCGGCCCGCTCATCTTCGCGACCGTCGAGCTGGCGGTCACCGACGCCGAGAACCGGCCCGTCGTGACCGAACTCACCACCCGCATCTTCCGCTAGAGAGGCCGCCATGCTGCGCTTCGAGGACATCCGGGTGGGCCTGGCCCTGCCCGAGCGAGCGTTCACGCCCACCAGCGCGGAGCTGTTCGTATACAACGCCGCCATCTGGAACCCGCACCGCATCCACTACGACCTGCCGTACGCGACCCAGGTGGAGGGCTACCCGGCGATCGTGATCGATGGTCCGCTCCAGGGCGACTGGCTGACCCAGGCCGTAACCGACTGGATCGGCGAAGACGCGCGGCTGGTCGTCTTCAAGTACAGCAACCGCCGGGCAGCGTACCTGGGCGACACCGTCACCTCCGGCGGCACGGTCAAGGCCAGCGACAAGTCCAGCCGGCGCGTCACGCTGGAGCTGTTCATCAAGAACGCCAAGGGCGAAGTGATCGCCCCCGGCGAAGCCGTGGTCGAGTTCCCGCGCGATTGAGCCGGACGGGCAGCGCTGCGCGCCGCACCGCCGCGGGCGCGTCATCCTGCTCCGGTGGCTGCCGCCCGGAGCGAGGGCGACCGCACGCGTCGCCCGCTCTTACCCGCAATGCACTTCCACGCATCGAGAGGCTCCCATGAAGGAACTCGCGCTGGGCCGCATCCGCGTCACCCGGGTGGTGGAATCCGAAGGGCCCACCAGCCCGCGCTACCTCCTGCCCGACGCCACGCGGGAGGCCCTCGTGCCGCACCACGGCTGGCTGGCGCCCCACTTCTACAACCCGGAAACGGACAAGATGAACATGAGTGTGCACAGCTTCATCGTGCGCACGCCCCACCACACGATGCTGGTGGACACCTGCATCGGCAACGACAAGCGCCGCAAGGCGCCCCACTGGAACATGCGCAACGGCCCCTTCCTCGCGGATCTGGCCAGGGCCGGCGTGCAGCCCGAGGAGGTGGACCTGGTGGTCTGCACCCACCTGCACGTGGATCACGTGGGCTGGAACACCCGCCTCGAGGACGGCCGCTGGGTGCCCACCTTCCCCAACGCCCGCTACATCATGGCCGAGCAGGAGTATGAGCACTGGCGCCAGAGCCAGGAGGGCGACGCCCCGGAGATCATGCGCGACAGCGTGATGCCCGTCATCGAGGCCGGCAAGGCCCTGCTGGTCGCCTCCGACTACGCCATCGAGGACGGCATCCGCTTCGAGCCCACCCCCGGCCACACCCCCGGCCATTGCAGCATCCACCTGATCTCCGGCGGGAAGGAGGGGGTGATCACGGGAGACCTGGCCCACCATCCCGTCCAGTACTACGAGAACGCCTGGGTGGCCCGCCCCTCCCTGGACCGCGAGCAGGACATGCGCACCCGGCGCAAGTTCTGCGAGACCTACGCCGACCGCGACGTGCTGATCCTCGGCACCCACTTCGCCTTCCCCACCGTCGGCCGCATCGTCCAGGCCGGCGACAGCTTCAAGTTCATGGTGTAACGCAACGAGGCAGTGCGGGAGGTGACTTGGCGCCGCGCCGGTTTGACGGCGCCCGGAACCCGTGCGAGCCTCGCAACGGCAGGCGCGCGGATCGCCCTGGGGGCCGTCGCGCGTGGCCGCGGCGCCTTTCCGCGCCACCTTGCCGCGAGACCGTGCCGATCTCTTCTGGAGTGCCGCCATGCCCGAACCCCGTGCCGCCGAGACCCGCCACAGCGTGTGCCCGCTGGACTGCCCCGATACGTGCAGCCTCGCGGTCACGGTCGAAGGCGGTCGCGTGGTGAAGGTGCGCGGCTCCCATGCCAACCCGCTCACGCGGGGGGTGATCTGCGCCAAGGTCACGCGCTACCCGGAGCTGGTGCACGGGCCGGAACGGCTGCTCACGCCGCTCAGGCGCGTCGGCCCGAAGGGCGAAGGGCGCTTCGAGCGCATCTCCTGGGAGCAGGCGCTGGAGCTGATCCACGCCCGCTTCTCGGAGATCATCGCCCGGCACGGCCCCGAGGCGATCCTGCCGCTGAACTACACGGGACCGCACGGGCTGCTGGCCGCGGGCTCGATGGACCTGCGCTTCTTCCATCGGCTGGGCGCCTCGCGGCTCTTGCGCCGGCCGCTCTGCGGCGGGGTGAAGGCGGAGGCCTACGTGGGCACCTACGGCCCGGTCGCCGCGCTGCGCCCCGAGCACGTGGCGGAGGCCCGGCTGATCGTCGCCTGGGGCAACAACGTCACCGTCTCGCAACTGCACCTGATGGCGCCCATCAACGCGGCCCGCAAGCGCGGCGCCCGGCTGGCGGTGGTGGACCCCCGCCGCACCGCGATCGCGGAGAAGGCCGACCTGCACCTGGCCCTGCGCCCGGGCACCGACCTGATCCTGGCGTGGACGCTGGCCGCCGAGCTCGAGCGCACCGGCGGCCTGGACCGCGCGTTCATCGCCGAGCACGTGCTGGGCGCGGAGGAGTTCCTCGCCGCGGCGCGGGAGTACCCGCCCGAGCGCGCGGAGGCCATCTGCGGGGTGCCGGCGGCGGAGATGCGGCGCCTGGCGGAGTGGTACCGGCTGGCCTCGCCGGCGGTGATCTGCCCCGGCAACGGCCCCGAGCGCAGCCGCAACGGCGGCAACGGCCTGCGGGCCGTGTTCGCCCTGCCCGCGCTGGCGGGGAAGTTCGGCGTGGCGGGCGGCGGCCTGTTGCAGGGCCACGGCTTCGCCTTCCCCAAGACGCCCGCGCGGCTCCAGGGCGAGGCGCTGCTGCGCGGCAACCCGCGCACCTTCAACATCGTCACCATCGGCCGGACGCTGCTGGACGAGCGGCTCAGCCCGCCGATCCGGGGGCTGTTCGTCTACAACCACAACCCTCTGATCGTGCACCCGGATCAGAACACCATGCGCCGCGCGCTCGCGCGAGAAGACCTGTTCACGGTGGTGGCCGAGGTGGTGATGACCGACACCGCGCGCTACGCCGACGTGATCCTGCCCGCCTGCTCGCACTTCGAGCATGCCGACCTGTTCGCCGCGTACGGCCAGCAGTACCTTCAGCGCGCCGAGCCGGTGATCCCCCCCGTGGGCGAGGCGCTTCCGAACACCGAGATCTTCCGCCGGCTGGCGCGCCGGTTCGGGTTCACTGGCCCCCCCTTCGAGGCGGACGACGCCGCGCTGATGGACGACGCGCTCGATGGCGCGAGCCCGGTCCTCAAGGGCGTGCGGCCCAGCCGCCTGCCGGTCGGGCCGGCGCTCTCGATGGAAGCCCCGGCCGGCGAGGCGACCCTGTTCCGCACCACCTTCCCCGCCACCCCGAGCGGCAAGGTCGAGCTGCGCTCGAGCTACCTCGAGCGGGCCAGCGGCGAACCGCTGCCGCGCTGGCAGCCGCTCGCCCACGCCTTCCCCCTGGCGCTGCTCACCCCCGCCTCCAACCACCGCACCACCTCGACCTTCGGGAGCCTGCGCCAGAGCGACGAGACGTGGCTGGAGATGCACCCCGCCGATGCCGCGGCGCGCAACCTGCGCGAGGGCATGCGCGTGCGTGTCTGGAACCAGCTGGGCGAGGTGCACCTGCCGCTGCGCGTCACGGATGCCGTGCGCCCGGGCGTGGTCTGCTCGCTGAAGGGCGCCTGGCTCCGCACCAGCACCAACGGCCAGACCGTCTCCGCCCTCACCCCCCCGCACACCGCCGACCTCTGCGAGGGCGCCTGCTACAACGACGCGCGCGTCGAGGTCGAGGCGCTGGCGAGAGCGTGACGGGAGAGTGGGGATGGTGCGGCGTCTGCCCCGTGACGGGAGAGCAGCGCAATGGAACTCTCCGGGGTGGCCCGCTTCCTGATCCTGGCCGGCGTGGTGCTGGTCGCGCTGGGGGTGGTGCTGCTGGTGTGGGGTCGCATCCCTTGGCTGGGACGGCTGCCGGGCAATATCGTGATCCGGCGCGAGGGCTTCACGTTCTCTGTCCCGCTCGCGACCAGCCTGCTGCTCTCGGCCCTGCTCTCGCTGCTGCTGTGGTTGCTGCGACGCTGAGGGAGCAGCGCCGGTGGGCGCCTCCGTGACGGCCAGCCCGACCGCACCTGAACAGCGGACCCCATGCGGCGGCGCCACGGGGACGCCGCCGGCGGCAGGCCAGGCTCACGGTTCCCGATGCGTAAGGGAGAAATCGGCAGGCAGGCGCGGCGGCGCTCCGGGAAGCCTCGCGCGCTGGTGGATCTCGCCCGGCGGCGGTCACCAGCGGTCGACGATGGACTCGTACATCCCATCCCAGCGGTTTCCCACCAGCAGCCGCGGATCGCTCCCCTGCGGCGGGAGCTTGCGGATCAGTCCCCCGTTCTCCTTGAACGCGAGAATCGCCTGGGAGATCTGCTCCTGGGTCACCTTGTCGCCCCGTTTGCCCTGCCGTTTCGGCGGCAGGAACCTGCGCGACGTGTGCAGTGTGGTGTTCATTGCGCCTCACACCCCATGGGGGAGTTCCGGGTTGTGCTGCCCTGATATCTGGCAAAACATAGCGTATTTTGCGAGAAAAGGCAACCTGCTGGGCGCAAGCCGCCAGTCGCGCCGGCCGCAAACACGCCGCACCAGGGCGGGGAGGACTTACGGCTCAATGGCTTGATCCGCCGTCGAGCCGGAACGGCCGCCCGGAGGGCGCAGGCGGGCGCGAGGGACGCGCCTGTTCGCCTGTTCGCGGTTACGTCGCGTCACCCGGCGTGCCGGCGCCGGGGCGACCGCGGCCGACGCTCAGAAGGAGACGCTCGGGTCGATCTCCGGCAGGCTGCGGTAGACGGTGGGCCGGCGGTATCGGATCAGGCGGCGGATGTTGTCCACCAGCACGGGCAACTGGCGCACCGAATCGGCGCTGAAGGAGAGCAGTTGCATGCCGTCGCAGGCGATGGCGCTGTGGAGCCGGGTGGGAGGGCGGCTGCGCTCGCCGAGGAAGAATTCGCACTCGCCGATCACGGTCGGGCCCTCGACGCGCTCGCGGTGATCGCCGACGAGCAGGTCCACATCGCCGGGGGCGATGATCAGCCGCGTGTCCCGGTCGCCGCGGCTGTAGATGGCCTGATTGTCCTTGACCCGGAACACCCGGCTCGTCTGCCCGATGCGGTTGAGCACCGTGGTGGGCACATCGAGCGAGATTTCCTGCGCCGACTGGAAGATCAGCCGCCGCTCGAACACATCGCGGAACAGGCCTTCGTAGGTGACACCCAGCGCGTGCATGGCCTCCAGGAACAGGTTGGCGGGCACGGCGAGATAGGTCAGCCGGTTGAGGGCCTTGACCGAGGCGTTGCGCCGGCGGGACGCCAGCACGCCCAGGTCGCCCACCACCTCGCCATCGCCGATGGTCGAGCGGAAGGTGACGCCCCCCTCGTTGTCCTGCACGATGATCTCGGCGCGCCCCCGCACCAGCACGATCACGTCGCGGCTCTCGTCGCCCTGCTCGAACAGGAACGCGCCGATGTTGACGTCGGGCTGCTTGGGGCAGGTGGCGAAGGCATCGGCGTAATGGCGCATCAGCCGGTACTTCTGCGGCGGCACCGCACTGCCGAGCAGGCTCACGAAATAGGAGAGCACGGCACGCCGCGCGGTCATGAAGAACGCGGGCAGCGCCCCCACGGAGCCGACCCGCAGGCGGCGCCGGTCGACATCGTGCTTGACGGCATCGAGATCGCCCAGGCTCACGTAGCGGCCCTCGTGCTGGTGGGCCGGGTCCAGCAGGTGGCGCGGCGCATGGGTGAACACGCGGAAGGGCCGTTCCGTGGCGGCCCCCACCAGGTCCTGCCATTGGCCGTGCACGGTGAAGGGCAGCGCCTGGTCGTTCACGCAGCCGGCGTCGTACTTGATCAGATCGTAGCGCGTCTCGCGGATCAGGTTGTGCAGGTAGGCCAAGTGCTGGGGCGGCATCCAGTTGCCCTCGGCCAGGTGCTCCATGCGGCGGAAGGCCACGATATCCAGGAAATGCCCGTAGCTGTAATCGTAGCCGTGCAGGTTCAGGTGAAACGTGTAGACGGTGGTCGGCACGCTGTGGCAGCTCAGGTGGCCGGTCACGTGCAGCCCATCGAGATTGAAGTTCTCCGTGCAGTAGGGCTGGTCCTTGCGGAAGGGCAGGATCGTCCAGCGGAAGCTCTGCTGCACCACCCCCTCCGGCAGATCCAGCAGCGCCGCGAGCTTCTTCACCATCGAGTAGCGCACCGGCTCGGTGGTGATGATGTGGCAGGGGCTGGCACGGCGGAACAGCTCCACCGCGGCGCCCATGTGGTCGTCGTGGTTGTGGGTCAGGAACACGGTGTTGATCGAGTGCTTCGACAGGCCGTGGTGGTTGATCACCTCGGTCATGTTGGCCGGGTAATCGATCAGCAGCGGCTCGTACTTGTGGATCAACGTCGTGTGCTGGGTGCTGAAGTAGGGGTCCATCCCGTCGAACTCGCCCGTGTGCCACACGCCGAAGTTCGATACGGGAAACTTCAAGTGCTTGAAGTCGATCGGAGAACGGAACGATTCGTCCCGCTCCAGCGAGACATCCACGTCGAGCTGGTCGTCGCCGTAAGTGAACCGGTACAGGTTGAAGCCGAGCCGGCCCACGTGGATGCCGTCGCCGAGATCGGTGAACTCGTGCTCGCCGAGCGGGCGCGGCTCGAGATAGACCGGCTGGAGGAACGCCTCGCTCTGCTTGATCTCGTTGCCTACCGCGAGCCCGAGAATCTCCCCGCGCAGCGCATCGCGGGTGGCGGCAGGCACGTCGAGGGCGTCCAGCTCCTCGATGCGGTCCACGCCGTAGTTGCCGTACTTGATCATGCGCAGCGCGTTGCGGACGTCGTTTTCCAGCCCCACGATCATCGGGCGGCGCCCGGCGAAGAAGGAGGGGACGCGGTTCACCCCCACCTCGACCGTCACGTAATAGAGCGCATACAGCACCGGGAACTCGATCAGCGACCAGGAGATCGAGTCGCCCTGGGTCTTGCTGTCCACCAGCAGGAAGGTGGTGACGCCGCGCTCCCCCGCGAACCCGGCCTGCTGGAAGCGCTTCACCACGTCGGGGGGCTGACCCAGGCTGATCCTGCGCCCGACCTCGGGCACCTCGACGACGAACACGCCGGGGTCCAGCTTGTGCTCGATCAGCTTGCCGTCCGGGCTCAGGTTCTTGCGCAGCAGTCTCATCGTCGATTCCTCAAGGGTGCGGATTCAAGCCGGACGTTCACGCGCATGTCAAGATCAACGAAACATCGCCGCAGCGGACAGGTTCATCCAGGAATCGAGGACGCCGGATTCCCAGGGGGCGAATGCTGGGGGTGGCCGCCACCTGGGCCGGCTTCACGAATACCAGAAGCGCGCCCACGGCGGAAGAGCGGAATGCGCCACCTGATCGCGATGGACGATGGGCGCCACCCGTGCACTCAGGCGCCCTGGCGGGATTCCGCCGGGAGAGGCTGGGGGACGCCGCTTCCCGTTCAGCCCGCGCGGCGCCGCAGGCGATGGATTGCGGCGAACGTCCGCAGCCGGCGGCGCTGCTCGAGTCGCACGAGCTGCTGGAGGTAGGTGTGCTGCTCACGACCCAACCCCCGGAAGGCGCAGCGGACCAGCCAGTGGCGGCCGGAGAAGGAGCGGCACTCCAGCACGCGCCCGACCAGCTCCAGGGGGGCGCGCCCTCCCTTGAGCGGCAACACGATGGCCAGGTAGCGGCCCACCTCGACCTGGCGGGTGCCCAACAGCGCCGCCCCGCCTTCGCTGAGGTCGAACAGCATGCCGGCTTCCGGCTTGGTGGCCGCGTTGGCGGGGTCGAGATCGCTGACGGCATCGCCGCCCGAGGCGCGCACGTGGAACACCACCTCCATCAGCACCGGTAGCCGGGTCTT
The DNA here is from genome assembly GCA_016204605.1 of Candidatus Lambdaproteobacteria bacterium. GTDB lineage: Bacteria > SAR324 > SAR324 > SAR324 > JACQKK01 > JACQKK01. The sequence goes on along the minus strand of JACQKK010000131.1, from coordinate 9,961 downwards.
GCGCGGCAGGTGATCCAGCTCCACCAGCGCGTGAGCGAGCGCCAGCAGTTGGGGCGCCGGCTGGACGCGCTCGGGACGGCAGGCGAACCGGAACTCCTCCCCATCGCCCCGCAAGTAGAACAGCTCGGCTTCGGCGCCGGCACGCAACAGCGCGGCGAGCCCCTCCGGGTCCAGCCCCACCAGGAACGTGCGCGGCCCGGTCTCGGCGACCCGGCCGTAGAAATGTTGCGGCAGGCCGTGCTCCCAGCACGAGAGGCGCAGGGCATCGCCCTGGCGCAACTGCCGGGTGGAGACGATCGGCGCCCGCAGGTTGCCGGTCTCCCCCTGGAGCACCCGGCGCAGCCGCGCGGTGAAAGCGAACCGATCCCCCTCGGAGCCGGCGTACGCCTCGTGCACCCGCGTCTCGAAGCGCAGCGGATCGCACAGCAGCAGATAGCGGTCGATCGGGCGGCCGCCCTCCGCCAGCAGGTCGAGCAGCTCCAGCTCGCCCGCACTGAGGGCGGCCGCGTCGAGCCAGCGTTCGAGTTGCGCCAGGCGCTTCTTGCGCTTCCGCCACAGCCGCGCCAGCAGGTCCAGCCAGCGCACGCCCAGCAGGTACAGCAGCAGCCACGTCAGCCCGAGCAGGATCAGGATGATCTCGAACCCGGTGAGCTCCGGCCGGCGCAGGTATTCCAGCACGCGCGCGTCGAACCACCAGGTGTAGCGATGCGGTTCCATGGGCCGACAAGTGTGGGGAGGGGGGGCCGCTCCGGGTCAGGTGCCGTCGCCGGGTGCGGCCTGCCCGGCCTGCCCAGCCTGCTCAGCCCGCTTGGCTTCTTCCCAGAGCCGCCACCACGCTTCGGCGCTGCGGCCTGCGGCGGGCACGCCCTCGGCGCGGCAGCGCCGCTCCATGTGCTCGAAGCGGCCGATGAACTTGCGCACCGCCCGCCGGAGCGCCGCCTCCGGGTCGATGCGCCGCCAGCGGGCGAGCTGCACCAGCGCGAACAGCAGGTCGCCGAACTAGGTCTCCAGGGCGGCGCGCTCGGTTTGGCTGCGCCCGGCCTCCGCCGCGAACTCCTCCAGCTCCTCGCGCGCCTTGTCGAGAATCTCCGCCTCGCGGTTCCACTCGAATCCGGCGTCGGCCGCGCGGGAGGCCACCTTCGCCGCCCACTGCAGGGCGGGCAGGCCGGCGGGCACGCCCTCGAGGTGCGAGCGGTAGCCTGCCCGCTTGCGGGCGTTCCAGGCCGCGTTCACGGCCTCGGCGCTCTCGAGCGGGCTGTCGCCGAAGACGTGGGGATGCCGCTGCCGCAGCTTCTGCGCGAGGTCGCGGGCGACCTCTGCGAATCCGAACGCGCCCCGCTCCCGGGCGATCTCGGCATGAAAGACGACCTGGAACAAGACGTCGCCCAGCTCCTCGCGCATGCCCGCCTCCGATTCCCGCTCCACGGCCTCGATGAACTCGTAGGCCTCCTCGATCAGGTAGGGCAGCAGCGAGCGGTGGGTCTGCCCGCGATCCCACGGGCAGCCCCCGTCGCCGCGCAGCGCCGCCATCACGGCCAGCAGGTCGCGCAGGGCATCGTTCCGGGTGAGATCGCTCATGGGGGCTCGCGGCAGGTGGACTGGAAGCGGATGCAAGCTTCGCACCGATGGCGGCCCACGCCGCGCAGACCCGGCCGGCCTCCGCGGCGGATGGATGCCAAACGAGTATAGCGCGGGAGCGGATCGATCTCGATGGGGCCGTGCCGGAGCGCGCGCTCCGCTACGGCGCGGCCCGCAGCAGCGCGGGGGCGAGCCGCAGCAGCAGCGCGGTCCCGGCCGCACCGCCCAGGCCGAGCAGCAAGGCGGGCCACCCACCGCCGTAGAACGCGAGGCGGATTCCGCCGCCCGCGGCGCCGAAGGCCAAGGCCAGCAAGACCATCTGCAAGAGCAGGCGCAGCGTCCAGCCGCCGCGCACGGTCGGGTGGCGTTCCCAGCGCCATCCCCCCCCGCCCGCGCCCGGCGCGAGCTGGAGGCGCAGGCCGAGCCACGCCGCCGCGTACCCCACGCCGGCGCCCGCCACAGCATCGGTGGGCCAGATGCGCTGAACGTAGACGCCCCAGAAGCCCACCAGCCCGACCAGCGCCAGCGAGGGCGCCACCAGCCACGGTCCCGGTCGCCTGAGGCCCTTCTGCGACAAGCTGCACAGCAGCGCATACAGCACGGCGGCGCTCGCGACGTAATGGCTGGGGTAATCGGCCAGCGCGAAGGTCTCCCGCCAGGGCAGCGCGCCGAGCTGGTACCAGGCGCTATAGGGAAATGCGCCGCCGAGCACCTCCAGCGGCCGCGGCCGGCCCAGGGCGAAGCGGAGCGCCTGCTGGGCCAGCGTCGCGCCCGCGGCCACGATCAACAGGGCGCCCAGCCGGGCCCGGATGTTGAGGGGAATCCCGCGCAGCGGCCGCAGGAAGCTGGCCAGATAGCCCACCGCGGCCAGCAGGCAGGGCACGTACACCGCATCCAGCAGGCCGGGGGCTTGGCCTCGCAGCAGGCTCCGCCCGATCAGCGCGAGCTGGTTCGGCTCCGGATAGGCGGCCAGCGCCACGACCCACGCCTCGTCGAACGGCGAGGCGATCAGCAGCAGCGCCAGCGCGGAGAAGGCCGCCGCCCAGGCGCCCGGCCCCTCCCGCGCCGTGAGCGGCGGCCAGGGCGCTCGCTTTGCGCCGACGTCAGCGGCTGCCACCGGCGCGTCCCCGCAGGGTGTGGGCGAGCTCGCGGAATCGGGCGTTGACGCTGTTGAGCACCGTGCCGATCGCGAAGCTCAGGAAGGCGATGATCATGCAGCCCGTGGCGAGAATCGCCAGCGGCACACGATCCACGAATTGGTCTTCCATGTAATCCTGGATCACCACCACGCCCATGACGAGCCCGGCCAGCCCGAACAGGAGCCCGATCGCGCCGAAGAAGGTCCACGGGCGGTAGGAGCGGGTGATGTTCACGATGCTGAACACGACCCGCAGACCGTCGCGGAACGTGCGCAGCTTCGAGTGGGAGCCGGCCGGCCGCGTGTAATAGGGCAGCGGAACCTCCTCGATCACGAATTGATGCTCGAGGGTGCGCAGGGTGAGCTCGGTCTCCACCTCGAAGCCGCCCGAGAGGAGCGGGACGCTCTTGACCAGCTCCGCCGTCATCACCCGGTAGCCCGAGAGCATATCGGTCAGGCCGGTCTGGAAGATCCAGTTCACCAGCCCCGTCAGCAGGCGATTGCCCGCCACGTGCAGGGCGCGGAACGAGCCCGCGTCGAACTGGGCCAGCCGCGAGCCCACCGCCATGTCGGCGCGCTCCGCCAGCACCGGCTCGATCAGCTTGCGCACGTCCGGGGCGGAGTAAGTGTCGTCGCCGTCCACCAGCACGAACACGTCCGCCTCCAGCTTGCGGAACATGGCGTCCATCACGAACCCTTTGCCGCGACGCTTCTCCCGCACCACGCGGGCGCCACGGGCGCGGGCGACCTCGGCCGTGCGGTCGGTCGAGCCGTTGTCGAACACTACGATCTCCGCCTCGGGCAAGGCCGCGCGGAAGTCGTCGACGACCTTGCCGATGGTCAGCTCCTCGTTCAGGCACGGCACCATCACCACGATCCTCGGCGGCTGGGCCCGTTCGGCGGGTGTCGTCATGCGGGGAGCTTCCATCGGGCCATCCAACGCGGGGTCATCGCGTCCGCGGGCCTCCGCTGGGGCGGTCAGACTCTGCGGAGGATCGGGTGCGGTGCGATGCACGCTGGACAATTCTCCGCACCTTGTCAAGGTGGCCACGCGCAGGCGGCGGCCCGGCATGGCTTGCCACCGGGCGCGGGCGTGGGATACCATGGACATCGACCCCCGCCGTGCTCGGCGGTGCGCGAAGTTCCGTTATCGACATTGGCAAGCCGTACATCGGATCCGGGTGCGGCCCGTGTACCCCGGTCGCCCCAGGCGTTGCGGCTTGTCTTGCGGAGGGAACTGGCATCGAATCGGCGTTCATGAAAACTCTGTCGCTTCAATTGCGGAAGTTGTTCCATTCGGTGAAAGCCCTGCTTCAGGATGACCCCGCGGCGCCCCAGGCCGATTGGGTACGGGGCAAGGGGGAAAGCCTGCTGCTCCTGCACGAGTCCCAGAACCGGGTCATCGAGGGCATCTTCAAGATTTGCATCGGTGGCCTGTTCGCCTTCCTGCTGGTCCTGCTCAGCTTTACCCTGTTCGTCTCCGTCGATCCCGCCGCCCCCAGTTGGATGATCTACCTGATGCTGGCGCTCCAGGCGCTGCTGCTGTTCGGGCTGTTCCGGATGATGCAGGAGTTCCGCCTCTACCGCGGCCATTTTGCGGAGATCACCGCGCGCCTGCGCGAGAAGATCGGCCAGGTGGCGGCCCGGCCCGTGACCGCGATCGCCAAGCCGCCGGTGCGGCCCGCGGAGCACCGCCTGGTGACGGCGCTCAAGCCGAAGGAGTACCTGGGTTGGGATGCAAAACCCTGCGTGCACTGCCACAAATCCATCGAGCTGATGGCGAACGTGTGCCAGCACTGCGGCCACGAGCAGGACACGCTGCTGGCGAACTGACCGGTCCCGGATGGCGGCGCTCCTCGACGCGTACGACTACGACCTCCCGCCCGAACAGATTGCGCGGTACCCCCTCCCCGAACGCGATCGCGCGCGCCTGATGGTGTTGGCGCGGGGTCAGCACGGCACGGCCCATCACGTCTTCCGTGAGCTGCCGGAGCTGCTCCCGGCGCGGTCGCTGCTGGTCTTCAACGACACCAAGGTGCTGCCGGCGCGGCTGGAAGGGCGCCTGCCCCAGGGTACCGCCATCGAGGCGCTGCTGGTGGAAGAGGTGGGGGCGGGGGTGTGGTGGGCGATGGTCAAGGGCGCCCGCCGGGTGCGCCCCGACATGCGGCTGGCGCTGGGAGACGGCCACCTGCCTGCCCGGGCCATCGAGCGCGACGCGGAAGGCCGCTGGCTGGTCGCGTTCGACGATCCCGCCACCTTCCGCGAGCGGCTGGAGCGCCACGGTCTCGCGCCCCTGCCCCCCTACCTCCGGCGGCGCGGCGAGCGGCGCGACCCGGCGAGCGACCGCGCCGCGTACCAGACCTGCTATGCGCGCAACGAGGGCGCCGTGGCCGCGCCGACGGCGGGGCTGCACTTCACGCCGCAGCTGATCCGCGCCCTCCGGGCGCGGGGGTGCGCGCTGGAAGAGATCACGCTGCACGCCGGCCCGGGGACGTTCCTCCCGATCCAGCAGCCCGACCCCGCGCACCACCGCATGCACCGCGAGCACTACGCGATCGCACCGGCGGTGGCGGCGCGCCTGCTGGAGCACCGCCGCGCGGGCCGCCCCCTGATCGCCATCGGCACCACCACCGTGCGCGCGCTGGAAAGCTGGGCCGCGCTGGGGTTCCCACTGGGTCAGCAGGGCTGGACGGAGCTGTTCATCCGCCCGCCGTTCCCCTTCCGGGCCGTGGATGGCCTCATCACCAACTTCCATCAGCCCCGCAGCACGCTGCTGATGCTGGTGGCGGCGCTGCATGGGCGGGAGCGGCTGATGGCGGCCTACCGCGAGGCGAGGGGGTGCGGCTATCGCTTCTTCAGCTTCGGCGACTGCATGGCGATCCTGCCCGCGCCCGAGGGTCTTCCGCCGTCCGGGCGCCTGCGGGCGTTGCGTCAGGCCGCCCCGCCGGTCGCGCCGCATGGCCCGGTGCAGCCCTGACGCGCCGCCGGGCGGCTGCGGGGCATGGCGGGCCAGCCCGCACGTGCTATGCTGACGCCACATCTGCCACGTGAAAGGGACGTCCATGGAGCGTGTGGTGGTGACCGGGCTGGGGGTGGTTTCCTGCATCGGCAACGACGTGCCGGCCTTCTGGCAGGCGCTGGTTGCGGGCACGTCCGGGATCGACGTGATCCGCTCGTTCGACCCCGCCGCGCTCTCGGTGCGGATCGCGGGCGAGGTGAAGGGGTTCCAGTTCGACGCCAAGATGGCCAAGCGCATGGATCGCTTCACCCAGTTCGCCATGGCGGCCTCGCGGCAGGCCATGGCGCAGGCCGGGCTCCAGCCTGAAGGCGGCGGGGAATCCCGCATCGATCCCGAGCGCTTCGGCGTGGTGATCGGCACGGGCATCGGCGGGTTGCCCTTCATGGAGCAGCAGCACGCGAAGTTCCTGGCGCGAGGGCCAGGCCGCTTCCACCCGCTGACCGTGCCCATCATCATCGCCAACATGGCGTCGGCGAACGTCTCGATCCAGTACCGGCTGCACGGCCCGACCCTGTGCATCTCGACGGCGTGCGCGACCGGCAACCACAGCATCGGCACGGCCTTCGACCTGATCCGGCTGGGGCGGGCCGATGCCATGCTCGCCGGCGGCACCGAATCGACCATGACCCCCTTCGCCATCGACGGCTACATCCAGCTGCGCGCCCTCTCCGGCCGCAACGACAACCCCCGCACCGCCAGCCGCCCCTTCAGCAAGGGCCGCGACGGCTTCGTCATCGCCGAGGGGGCGGGCGTGCTGCTACTGGAAAGCCTGAGCCATGCGCAGCGGCGCGGCGCGGAGATGCTGGCGGAGGTGGTGGGCTACGGCATGTCGAACGACGGCCATCACCTCACCGCCCCCGATCCGAGCGCCCGCGGCGCCACGCAGGCCATGCGGCTGGCGCTCGCCGATGCCCGGCTCGGCCCGGAAAGTGTGGACTACGTCAACGCCCACGGCACCTCGACCCCCCTCAACGATGCCCAGGAGACCCTGGCCATCCGGCAGGTGTTCGGCGAGCGGGCGCAGCGGGTGCCGGTCAGCTCCATCAAGTCCATGGTCGGTCACGGCCTCGGCGCCGCCGCCGGCCTCGAGGCGGTGGCGACGGTGCTGGCGCTGCGCCACGGTATTCTGCCGCCCACCATCAACTACGACGAGCCGGACCCCGAGCTCGCGCTGGACTACGTGCCCAACGTGGCCAGGCAGGCGAAGATCGAGGTGGCGCTTTCGAACGCCTTCGCTTTCGGGGGCCACAACGCCGTGTTGGCCTTCCGGCGCTTCGCCTAGCGGCCCGGGCCCGCGTGGCCGGCGCTCCGGCCCTCCGGCCCCTCCGGCCGGTGGGCCGCTCGGAAGCGCCGCCGCATTTCGGCGCATTTTGACTTCCCGGCGTGCCGAATCTAGAGTGGAAGCGGGAGCGGCGCCCCGGTGGCGCCCCTTTCCCAAGCGGATTCACCCCGGTTCCGGGCGCGGGCTGCCCATCACCAGGCCGAGACTTTTCCGTGAACGCTCGCAACAAGAACTTCCTGATCGGCCTGATCGTGGTGGTGGTGGCGATCATCGTCACCAACATGCTGACCTCGCGGCGCACGGCCACCCAGGAGCTGATCTACAGCGACTTCCTGAACCGCGCCCAGCTCGGCCAGGTCTCGAACATCGTGCTTTCGGGCAACCGGATCGAAGGGCAGTTGGCCGATGGCTCGACGTTCACCTCCTATGCGCCGAAGGACCCGGCGCTGATCGCCACCCTGCAGCGCTACAAGGTCAAGATCACGGCCCGCCCCGATGCGGGGTCGCCCTGGTACGTGACGATCCTGGTGCACTGGGGGCCGTTCCTGCTGATCATCGCCATCTGGATCTTCCTGATGCGGCGCATGCAGGGCACGGGCAGCCGGCTGTTCTCGCTCGGCAAGAGCCGCGCCCGGCTCGCCGACGAGAAGGCCAAGAAGACCACCTTCGCCGACGTGGCGGGGGTCGAGGAAGCCAAGGCGGACCTGGTCGAGATCATCGAGTTCCTCAAGAATCCGGCCAAGTTCCGCAAGCTGGGCGGCAAAATTCCCAAGGGCGTGCTGATGGTCGGCCCCCCCGGCACGGGCAAGACCCTGCTCGCCAAGGCCGTGGCCGGCGAGGCGGCGGTGCCGTTCTTCAGCATCAGCGGCTCGGACTTCGTCGAGATGTTCGTCGGCGTGGGGGCCAGCCGCGTGCGGGATCTGTTCGAGGAAGGCCGCAAGAACGCCCCCTGCATCCTGTTCATCGACGAGATCGACGCCGTGGGGCGCCACCGCGGCGCCGGCCTGGGCAGCGGCCACGACGAGCGCGAGCAGACGCTAAACCAGTTGCTGGTCGAGCTGGACGGCTTCGATTCGAGCGAAGGCGTGATCGTGATCGCGGCCACCAACCGCGTGGACGTGCTCGATCCGGCGCTGCTGCGCCCCGGGCGCTTCGACCGCCAGGTGACCATCCCCCTGCCCGACCTGCGCGGGCGCGAGCAGATCCTGCGCATCCACTCGGCCAAGGTGCAGATGGCGCCCGCCGCCGACCTCGGCGTGCTGGCCCGGGGCACGCCCGGGTTCTCGGGTGCCGACCTGCGCAACCTGATCAACGAGGCCGCGCTCTACGCGGCGCGCAAGAACAAGCAGGTGGTCGAGCTGGCCGACCTCGAATGGGCGCGCGACAAGGTGCTGATGGGCCCCGAGCGCCGCGCCATCCTGATGACCGAGGTGGAGCGCCGCATCACCGCCTACCACGCGGCCGGCCACGCGCTGGTGGGCGCCCTGATGGCCAAGGCCGATCCCGTCCACAAGATCACCATCGTCCCGCGCGGGCGCTCGCTGGGGCTCACCTCCTTCCTGCCCAAGGAGGATATCCACACCTACGACCGCGAGTACCTGCTCGCGCGGATCGTGGTGGCGATGGGCGGCCGGGCGGCCGAGGAGCTGGTGTTCGGCGAGATCACCACCGGTGCCGGCAACGATATCCTCCAGGCCACCCAGACCGCCCGCAACATGGTCACCCAGTGGGGCATGAGCGAGGCCATCGGCCCCGTGCAGCTCGGCGCGCCCGACCACCAGGCGTTCCTGGGCCGCGAGATCGGCATCGAGCGCGACTACGGCGAGGACACCGCCGAGCTGATCGACCGCGAGGTGCACACCCTCGTCGAGAGCGCCTACCAGAAGGCCAAGGCCCTCTTGACCCAGCACAGCGACAAGCTGCACCACCTGGCCAAGCGCCTGCTCGAAAGCGAGACGGTCGAGGGCGACGAGCTGCGCGCCATCCTCGTCACGGCCTGAGGGCGGGGCGGCGCCCGACCTCACCCACCCCGGCCCGTCCCCTCCCCAGGGAGACGGAGGGCGATCCCGACCCGCCACCGCGGCGGCGCGCGCGTCCCCACCCCGTCCCCTCCCCACCTGGTGGGGAGGGGTGCCCGCAGGGCGGGGTGGGGACGCCGGGTGTTGCAACCCGGCCCACTTTCCATCGCGACCCTTCGCATGTACCACGCCCTGTTCCGCTGGTTCCCCAAGAGCGCGTTCAGCCGCATGATGGGGAGCCTGGCGAGCCACCGCTGGCCGCCGGCCGTGCTGCGGGCCGTGCTGTGGCTCTACGTGCGGGCGTTCCGGGTGGACATGGCCGAATCCGCAATCCCCCTCGGGCGCTTCGAGACCTTCAACGCCTTCTTCACCCGGCCGCTGCGACCCGGCCTGCGGCCGCTCGACCCCGACCCCGCCCGGCTGGTGAGCCCGGTCGATGGCGCGCTCGGGGAGCTGGGACCGATTGCGCGCGGCCGACTGATCCAGGCCAAGGGCATGGACTACGCCCTGGCCGACCTGCTGGGCGGCGACCCCGCCGCGGCGCGCTACGAGGGCGGCAGCTTCGTCACCTTCTACCTGAGCCCGCGCGACTACCACCGCATCCACAGCCCGTTCGGGGGGCGCGTGACGCGCTTCGCCTACGTGCCGGGGGAGCTCTGGACGGTGAGCCCGCTCGGGCTGCGCGCGGTGCCGCGCGTGTTCGCCCGCAACGAGCGGCTGATCTCGTTCATCGAGACGCCCTTCGGCGAGCTGGCCCTGGTGGCCGTGGGCGCCACCGTTGTCGGCAAGATTCGCGTGGTCTACCATGGCGTCGAGAGCAACCTGCGCGGGGCGAAACCGCTCGCGGGGCCGGTCGCGCCGCCGTATGCGGTCGAGCGCGGCGCGGAGCTGGCGCGCTTCGAGCTGGGCTCCTCGGTGATCCTGCT
>JACQKK010000117.1 GCA_016204605.1 Candidatus Lambdaproteobacteria bacterium | reverse complement strand
GGGTGGGGACGCCGAAAGCCGCGCACCGCGCGGATTTCAGCCTCTGGCGCTGAGAAATGTCCGATCCGAACATTTCAATTCCCGGGGAACGCCGGGAATCGTGACTTCGCAGAAGCCACCCACCGGAGGGCAGTACGTTAACGCCTATGCCCGCAAGGGGGGGGATCAAGGCTCCGCTGAGGCGGGGTGGCCGTTCCGGCGCCCCCTCCCTCTCCTTCCAGGAGAGGGAGGGTCGGGGAGGGTGAGGCCGCGATGGTTGCCAAAGCCGGGAGGTTATTCGCAAGGCTCGAATCTTGATCCCGAGCGACGGCGAGGAATCTGCCGCGCGTCCCGGATCGATCCGGCAACACCGAAAATCGGAATGGGGATGGCGACTACCCTTCATCCCGGCCGTGGTGGGGCCGCAGGGTTTCGTCGATCAGGAACAGGTCGGTGAGCAGCGCCCGCAGGTGGATCATGGCGTTGAGGTTGTCCACCAGTTGCGAGCTGATGGCCGGCTGCGCCAGCACGAGCCGGAGCGCGGCGAGCGCCTTCGCGGCGTCCTGCTCCAGCACGCCGACGAACGCCTGGCCCTGCGCCCCCCGATCGCCCGCGGGGCGCGGCGCGCCCGTCTCCGCCAGCACCTGGCGCAGCAGCGCCGGGATCACGCCGAGGGCCTGCTCGGCAGTGGCGAGCTGGGTGCGGATCTGGCTCGCGGAGCCGTCCTCCTCGCCCCCCGAGAGCCCCTGGGCGGCGTAGGCGAGCATGAACTCGTACGCCTCCTCGACCGCGTCGATGCGCCGCCCCAGCTCCGCCCGCGCCTCCCCGGCGGAAGGCGCGGGCACGGCGTCCGCACCGCCGCGTGCGAGGCGGGCGGAGGGGGCGGCCAGCGCCACCGGCGGCCAGCGCTCGGAGTCGTACCGCTCCAGGTAGCGCTCGCGGGGGATCCAGCCCCGCAGCATGGAGAGGGTGATCCAGCCCTTGTCGGGGCGCAGGGCCATATACAGGTGCACCAGCACCAGCGCGACCAGCGCCACGCTCCCTGCCCCGTGGACCAGGTACACCAAGCCCCACGCGCTCTCGGAGAGCAGGTAGGGATTCCGGCTCCACCAGGGCGTCGAGACCTTGGCCAGCATGACGAGGCCCGTCACGGTCGCGGCCAGCGTGGCGAGGGCCACGGCGTGGTGGAACAGCTTGTTCTCGAGGGGGTTCTTGCCCGTGCGGCGGGGCGGCGGGGCGGCGGGGTGCAGCAGGTCGCGCAGCGTCTCCGCGCCGATCCGCACATCCTCCGCCCCGATCCACATCAGCCGCAGCCCCTTCCAGAACGAGCCATGGAGGATATGGAACGCGAGGGCGGCCGTCAGCACCAGCCCGGCGATCCAGTGCGCATCGACCCAGGCGAACTTGAGCCCCAGGATCGGCAGGAAGGCCGTCCCCAGCAGCGCCAGCATCGAGACGGCCATCAGCCAGTGCAGCAGCCGCGAGGCCGGCGTGTGGCGCAGGATGCGCGCCGGCAGCGCCACCGGCAGCGCGGCCCCCGCAGGGAGCGGAGTCGCGGCCGCCGTCGTCCCCCGTTGCCGCAGTCGCAGCAGCGCGTGGACCACGATCGCCAGCGCGCCGGCGCCGGCCGCGACCCACAGCCAGTCCCAGGAGAGGCCGAGCAGCACCCGCTGCCCCCACGGGCTCTCCTGCCAGCGCACCCACGTCATGAGGGACCCGGCAGTAGATCGAGGATGTGCGAGCGATGGCCCGGGGGTCGCGCCCCGGGAATCGTCCGCTGCGCGTGCCCAAGGCGACCGCGAAGGCCCTACGCCATGCTCCGCACGGCGCGCTTGACCAGGTTGGCCAGCAGGGGAATCTTGTACTGGTTGTGGTTGAGCGGGCGCGCGCCCCAGACGGCGGCCTTGGCGGCCACCTCGGCGGCCTCCTTGCCGGGCTGCTCGCCGAGCAGGCTCTCCTCGACCGCCTTCAGCCGGAGCGGCCGGGGGGCCACCCCGCCGACCGCGATGCGCGCCTGCCTGATCGTCCCGCCCTCGATCTTCATCGCCGCAGCCACGTTGACCAGCGGGAAATCCCAGGCGTTGCGGTCGGCGGCCTTCTCGAAGTAGCTCTTGGCATTGGCCCAGGCCGCCGGCAGGCGGATCGCCGTCAGCAGGTCGCCCGGCTGGAGGATGGTCATGCGGGTGATGTCGGTCTTGGGCCCGATGAAGAACTCCTCCGCGGGCACCTCCTTCTCGCCGCCGGCGTGGCGCACGACGAACCGGGCATCGAGCGCAATCAGCGCCGGCGCGGTATCGGAGGGGCTCACCGCCACGCAGCGGTCGGCCTCGAACAGGCAGTGCTCGCGGTTGATGGCCGTCGGCGTGTCCGCGTAGCAGGTGTTGCCCCCCGCCCGGTAGCAGGGCAGCCCGGCGCGGTAGTACCAGCAGCGCGCGTCCTGACACACGTTGCCACCCAGGGTGCCGCGGTTGCGGATCTGCGGGGTCGCCACGCGCCGGGCCGCCTGGGCCAGCAGCCCGTAGCGCTCGCGCAGGGTGGCATCGCGCTCGACCTCGGTCAGGGTGGTCATCGCGCCGATCTCGAGGTCGGCGCCGCGGGCGCGGATGCCCCGGAGCGCGCCGATCCGGCCCAGCTCCACCACGGCCTTGGGGCGCTTGATGCGGTCCTTGAACCAGTCCAGGCTGTCCATCCCGCCGGCGAGCACCCAGCCATCCTTATCCCGCCGCTTGAGCAGCGCGAGCGCATCCTCGACCGTCGCCGGCTGGAGCAGCTCGAATGCGGGCATCATGTCGCGTGCGGCCATGGCCTTGATCCTCGTCTGTCCGGCCTGTCGTCTGCCGGCACGGGGCCGGGGGCGTGCCGGGGCTGGGGAAGGGTCGGGTGAACCCTGCAGGGCGCCGCCCGAGCGGCCCCTCCGCCGGTCTAGATGTTCGTGTCGAGCGGCTTGAACGGCTGCGGGCGACCCTCCACCGCGTTGAGGACGATGTCGCAGGTCAGCGGCGAGCGCCCGAAATGCGCCCCGCCCAGCGCGTCGGAGATGGCGCAGAGCACGGCGGCGGCGGCAGCGCCCTCCGGGGGCTCACCTGCGCCCTTGGCGCCGACGGGGTTCTGCGGATCGGGCTTGCCGACGGCGGCCCAGCGCATGTTGACCGGCACATCCAGATACGTGGGCGGCTTGCTGGTCGCCAGGCCGCGCGTGGCAGGGATGCCGTACTTGGGGTCGTAGACGTGCTTTTCCAGCAGCGCCATGCCGAAGCCCTGCACGGCCCCGCCGAGAATCTGGTTGCCGAGGTTCTTGGGGTGGATGACGGTGCCGCAATCGGCGACGCCCAGGTACTCCTTGATCTCCACCTGGCCGGTCTCCACGTCCACCTCGACCAGGGCGTAGCCCGCGCAGAAGCCGGGGATGACGCCGTTGCGCGGCAGCGTGTCCTTCGCCACGCCCATCAGCCCCTGCCCGGCCAGGGCCGCGGCGGAGCGGGCAGTCATCGGGTTGAGGTCCTTCGGCAGCTCCTGGCCGCTGTATTTCCCGCCCAGCGCGATCGCCCGCTGGGCCGCTTCGGCGAAGGCGAGCCCCTTGGCCGGCTCGGCCTTGAGGAACACCCGCCCGCCGCCGACCTCGAACGCCGCGGGCTCCCCGCCGACTTCCCTGGCAGCGATCTCCTGGAGCTTGCGCCTGGCGTCCATGGCCGCCACGTGGTTGGTGCGGGTGATGGTGAAGGTGGTGTTGCTGCCTGCCTGGATGCAGGTCCAGGGCACGTGCCTGCCGGTGCCGCCGTACACGATCTCGCAGCGCTCCCAGGGCATGCCCAGGGCCTCCGCCGCGGCGCGCGCCGTGGCCGCGTAGGAATACGTGCCCAGGTTGCCGGCGCCTGCGTGGATGTAGAGCTTGCCATCGGGCCTGATCAGCACCAGGCCGTCGAAGCCCGAGTTTCCGGCCGCGTGGTAGCCGATGCCCACCCCGAGGCCGGTGACCTTGCTGCCGGTGCGCTTGCCGCTCAGGGCCTGCTTCGCCGCCCAATCGAACTGGGCCGCGCCCAGCTCGAGCGCCTCCGGGAGGAAGGAGCTGGTGAGCGGCTCCCGCTTGGGGCCGATCGTGCCATCGCTCCGCGGGGCGTTGATGTGGCGGATCGCCACCCGGTCCAGACCCAGCTTCCTGGCCGCCTTGTCGATGACAGGATCCATCGCGATTGAGGTCTGGGTCTCTCCGGGGCTGCGCTGGGCGCTGCGGGGCGGCGTGTTGGTCAGCACCGGCATCCCGCGCCAGCGCATGGCGAGGGGCTGGTAGACGAGGGAGACGTGGCGGCCCGCGTTGCGGAAATCGTTGACCGCCCCGTAGGGTCCGCCGCTCTGGACGATATACAGGTCGGCCGCGAGCAGCCGGCCGTCCTTGCGGAAGCCGAGCTTGACCCAGCCCTGGAATCCCGGCCGGCTGCGGCCGAAATCGTGCTCCTCCTCGCGTGAGACGCGCAGCATCACGGGGCGCCCGAGCTTCTTGGCGAAGAAGGCGGGGATGGCCATCTGCGTGTAGGCCGCGGCCTTGCTGCCGAAGCCGCCGCCGGTATTCTCGGAGACGTAGTGGAGATTGGCCGGCTCGATGCCGAGGATTCTCGTGAGCGGGGGAATCGAGAACGCCAGGCTCTGGGTGGAGCCGTGGAGGAAGAGCTTCCCGCCCTGCCAGTAGGCCAGCGCCGAGCGCGGCTCCATCGCATGGTGGGCCAGCGCCTGGGTGATGAACGACTCCTCGATCACCAGATCGGCCTGCCGGAAGCCCGCCTCGATATCGCCGTAGTGCCACTCCTCCGCCGGCTTGCCGCGAGGCAGCTCGCCTTCGCGCACGGCGGTGAAGTCGCGCGCGCTCCATTTGAGCGTCTGGAGCTTCAGGTTGGGCGCCGCCACGTTGCCTTCCGTCCGCGCATTGGCACCGCCGGGCCGCAGGCTCTCCAGCGGATCGAGCACGAACGGCAGCGGCTCCAGCTCGACCTTGACACGATCGAGGGCATCCGCCGCGGTCGTCTCGTCAACGGCGGCGATGGCCAGGATCGGCTCGCCGACGTACAGGGGCTCGCTGGTGAGAATCGGCTCGGCCGGCGCGGTGACCTTGGGCAGGTCTGCGGCGGTGAGGATGCCCAGCACACCCTTCATGGCGAGCGCCTGCGCGGCGTCGACGCGCCGCACGAGGCCGTGCGGCATGGGGCTCCGCAGCAGCTTCGCGAACACCATGCCCTCGGCGCGGAAGTCCTCGGCGAACTTGGCTCTGCCCGTGACTTTCCCGATCACGTCGGGCGGCAGGAAGTCCTTGCCGATCAACTTGTAGGCGGCCATGTCAGATCAGCTCCGTCGCGCGCTGGACTGCGTTGAGGTAGTGGTCGTACGCCCCGCACCGGCACACGTTGCCGGCGAGGGCTTCCGCGATCTCGGCCCGCGTGGGTTTCCGGTTGACCTTGAGCAGGCCCACGGCCGAGATGATCTGGCCTGGCGTACAGAACCCGCATTGCGGGCCGAGCTCCTCCACGAACGCCTGTTGCACCGGGTGCAGCCTGCCGCCGGGGGCGGCCAGCCCCTCGATCGTGGTGATGGGCGCGTCGTGCACGATGCGGGTCAGCGTCGAGCAGGCATAGACCGGCACGTCGTCGATCAGCACGGTGCAGTTGCCGCACTCCCCGCGGTCGCACCCGATCTTGGTGCCCGTCAGCCCCAGCTTGTAGCGGAGGGTCATCAGCAGCGTCTCCTGATCGAGCACGTCCACGCGCCGCTGCTGGCCGTTGACCGTGAGCGTGAGCAGGCGCTCGGCGACGCCGCGGCCGGCGCCCTGCCCCAGCGCATTTCCGCGGAACAGGTAGTTGACCGACGAGACCGCCGCGCCCGCGGCGATCACACCTTGGATGAAGGCCCTGCGGGAGAGACCGTGGCTGCTGCGGGAACGACCCTTCGACGCATCCATCGACGCGCTCCGAATTCGCGTTGCCTCATTCGAGCCGGCGCACTCCTGGACCCATGAGGTGCGACACCTTGCCCGCAACCCCGTGGGGCGTGGGGGCGCGGTTGCCGGCATCAGACACCCGTCCCGGCCGCACTGTCAAGATCGCCCCCTGGCGCAGGCTGGGTATGTTCAACGCGCAAGACAGCGGTTCCCGTCGGTGGCAACGGTCCCGGCCGCGACCGACCGGGGAGCCACGTCGGTTGCCCATCTGCCGCGGTCGAGCCTGCCCCCGGCCTCGTTCGGAAGCGACGGTCGCAGCGGCTCGGCCCGGCGCTCGTGCTTTCCACCGAAATCGTGATAGGGGGTAGGGCAGGTGGACGACCGGGCGGGAGCGCGAGCGCGCGACATGACGAAATTGCCGAAGGAGGGGCGCATGAGCAAGGGACACGGCTACCACGGGAAGATGCTCCGGGTGAACCTCACCAGCGGAGCGATCACGGTCGACGAGCCCGGCGATGCGGTGTACCGCAAGTACCTCGGCGGCGGAGCGCTCGCCTCCTACTACCTGCTGCGCGAGCTCAAGCCCGGCGTCGACCCGCTCGGCCCGGACAATATGCTGATCTTCACCACCAGCGTGATCGGCGCGGGCCTGCTCTCCGGCGCGAACCGCATCAGCGCCGTGGCCAAGTCGCCGCTCACCGGCGCCTACGGCGAGGCGGAGGCCGGCGGCTACTGGGGCCCCGAGCTCAAGGCGGCGGGCTACGACGGCATCATCGTGATGGGTCGCGCCCCCAAGCCCGTCTACCTGTACGTCTCGAACGACCGGGTCGAGCTGCGCGACGCGAGCCGTTACTGGGGCCGCCTCTCCGGCGAGGTGCAGGACGGCATCCAGGCGGAGCTGGGCGATAAGCGCGTGCGGGTGCTGCAGACGGGCGTCGCCGGCGAGAAGCTGGTGCGCTTCGCCGCCATCGTCAACGACCTCAACCACTTCAACGGCCGCTGCGGCCTGGGCGCGGTGATGGGGTCGAAGAACCTGAAGGCCATCGCCTGCCGCGGCTCGATCCGGATGAAGCCCGTCGATCAGGCGCTTTCGAAGCAGGTGTTCGACTGGTTCCGCTCGACCTACGACAAGACCCGCGACCGCATGCACCTGATCGGCACCATGGGCGCCGTGACCCGGCTCAACAGCGAGGGCGTGCTCCCCACGGAGAACTTCCGCCACTCGGTGTTCGAGCACGCCGAGCAGATCACCGGGCAGCGCCTGGCTGAGGCCAAGCTGGTTGCACACGGCACCTGCTACGCCTGCACGGTCGCCTGCAAGCACCACGCGACCATCGAGGAGCTGGGCGTCGAGCCCCGCTACGGCGGCCCCGAGTACGAGACGCTGGCCGCCAACGGCTCGCTGCTGCGCGTCACCGACATCAAGCAGGTGGTGCTGGCCAACCAGATGCTGAGCCAGTTCGTGCTCGATTCCATCTCCACCGGCGCGGCCATCGCCTTCGCCATGGAGTGCTACGAGCGGGGGCTGATCACCACCGCGGACACCGGCGGGATCGAGCTCACCTGGGGCAACGCCGAAGCAGCGCAGGCCCTCGTCAAGATGATCGCCAACCGCGAGGGCATCGGCGACCTGCTGGCCGAGGGCGTGCTGCGCGCCGCCAGGAAGATCGGGCGCGGGGCCGAAGCGTTCGCCATGCACGTCAAGGGGCAGGAGCTGCCCATGCACGAGCCGCGCGGCAAGAAGAGCCTCGCGCTGGCCTACGCCACCTCGCCCACCGGCGCCGATCACATGGAGGCGCCCCACGACCCCGTCTTCACCGCCTTCAACCCCAACGGCACGCTGCTGCCCGAGCTGGGGATCACGGAGTCGGTCGAGCCGGCGGCGCTGGATGCGCGCAAGGCCAAGGCGTTCTACCGCACGCAGCGGGTGTGGAGCTTCTACAATGCCGTGGGCATGTGCAACTTCACGGCGCAGCCCCACAACCACATCACCCTCACCAAGCTCGTCGAGCACATCCGGGCCATGACCGGCTGGGACGTGAGCCTGTACGAGCTGCTGCGCGTGGGTGAGCGCGCCGATGCCATGGCGCGCATCTTCAACGTGCGCGAGGGGCTCACTCCCAAGGACGATACGCTGCCGGCCCGCCTGCACGAGCCGCTCCCCGGCGGTCCGCTGGCCGGCCAGCGCGTCGACCCCGCCGAGTTTCGCTCCGCCCTGGCCGACTACTACACGCTGGCGGGCTGGGACCCGGCCACCGGCATGCCCACCCGGGCCAAGCTGATGGAACTGGACCTCGAGTGGGCCGCCTAGGCCCCCGGCGCGGGAGCGGCGTGTCCTGGCAGGCGCAGCCGCTCCGGCCTTCCTTGCATGCGTGCGTCGCCAGGCGCTCCGGCACGGACCCGATACCGATTGCCGGGAGCGCATCCCTCTGACCTAAGCTGCCGATGACCCCCGCCGGGACCGAGCAGGCCAACGCCGCGCCGCATGGGCGCGAGCAGCGCTATGGCTGGGTGATGGTGGCGGTCGCCGGGGTGTTTCTCGGCGTGGGCGGCGGCTCGCTCTCCTCGATCTCGGTGTTCCTCAAGCCGCTGATCGCGGAGTTCGGCTGGCTGCGCGGCCAGACCGCATTCGCCTACACGGCCGGTTGGCTGACGGCTGGCCTCGGCGGCATCGCGCTCGGCTACCTGAACGACCGCTTCTCGACGCGCGCCGTGGTGCTGGTCGGCGCCACCGTCATGGGCGGGGCGTACCTGCTGCTCGCGTCGCAGCAAACGCTGTGGCAATTTTACGTGTTCTTCTGCCTGCTGGGCGGGCTGGGCAGCGGCGCCTTCCGCGCGCCGCTCTTTGCCAATGTCGGCCAGTGGTTCCAGAGCAACCGCGGGCTGGCCCTCGGCTTCACCACGGCCGGCCAGGCGATCGGCCAGGGCCTCGTGCCGTTCCTGGCCGGCTGGATCATCGCCGGCTATGGCTGGCGCGCCGCCTACCTCACGCTGGGCCTGGCGGCCTGGGCGCTGCTGGTGCCGCTGACGTTCCTCATTCGCCCACCGCCACCCGCGGCGAGCCCTCCGGGCGCCGGCGCGTCCGCCGCGACGGGCGGCCGAGTGTCCATCGCCCCCTGGAAGGCCATCACCTGGATGAGCAGCGCCGTGTTCTTCTGCTGCTTCTGCATGTCCACGGCCTTGGTGCACGTGGTGGCGCTGGCCCAGGATCGCGGCATCCCGCTGCAGACCGCGGCCAGCATCGTGACCTTGATGTATGTCGTCAGCATCGCGGGGCGGGTGGGGTACGGCCGCCTGGCCGACCGGATCGGCAGCGTGCGCACCTATCTCCTGGCCGGCAGCGGACAGGCCGCGCTGGTGTATTGGTTCACTCAGGTGGATTCGCTGGCCGGCTTCTACCTGGTGGCGGCCAGCTTCGGGCTGTTCTTCAGTGGGGTGATGACCTCGGCCACCATCTGCGTGCGGGACATGACACCGGTGCGCCGCCGGGGCCTCTCCCACGGCATCGTCAACCTGTTCAGCGGCCTGGGCATGGGACTGGGCGGATTCCAGGCCGGCCTGCTGTTCGACCTGACGGGCAGCTACCGGCTGCCCTTCGCCATCGCCGCCGGGGCGGGGCTGATCAACGCCCTCATCGTGGCTGCGCTGCTGCTGTACCTGGGGCGCCGGACGGCCGTGCCGGGCCTCTCCGCCCAGGCACTCGATTGACGCGGCCCGGCTCGCCCTCACGCCGCTGGTACTGGGCGCCTGCAAGGCGCACTGAACGCGAAATTGCATGCATCGTGGTTGCCGGGGCGCCGGCGCTGGCGTGCATTAAGGTGCATTGCAGACCTGTCCTGCCGTTGCGCTAACGATCTCGGGCAGCAAGCAGGGCCGCTTCCACCCGGCTACGCACATGCAGTTTCTCCAGCACGTTGGTCATGTAGTGTTTGATGGTCTTCTCGGCCAGATGGAGCCGCTTTCCGATCTCCCGATTGGTCAGCCCCTCCGCCACCAGCGTGAGAACTTCGCGCTCGCGCTCAGTCAATTGTTCGAGCGGGTCTGCGGGACGCGTGCGGGTCTGTTCCCGCAGGATCCCCGCCGCAAGCGAGGGTGAGACGTAGACATCGCCGGCTGCCACAGTTCGCAGAACCCGGGCCAGTTGGCGGGCGGAGACGCCTTTGAGAACATAGCCGCGCGCACCGGCTTTGAACGCGGCCAGCAGATCATCCTCGTGTTCGGAAACCGTCAACATCACGATCCGGGTTGCCGGACAGCAGGTGGCGATCTTGCCCGCAGCGACAAGGCCGCTTGTCCCCGGCATGGCGATGTCCACCAGCACGATATCCGGAAGCAGATCGCACGCGGATGCCAGCGCCTGATCGCCGCTCGCCACCAGGCCGACAATCTCGAAATCCGGCTCAGCGGCCAGGGAATGGGCCACGCCCTCGCGAAACAGGGGATGATCGTCGGCAATCAGCACCCGGATGGCGTCA
The DNA here is from genome assembly GCA_016204605.1 of Candidatus Lambdaproteobacteria bacterium. Taxonomy (GTDB): domain Bacteria; phylum SAR324; class SAR324; order SAR324; family JACQKK01; genus JACQKK01. The sequence goes on along the minus strand of JACQKK010000117.1, from coordinate 39,604 downwards.
CTCACGGTCCACCTCCGTGAACGCCAGCGGCAGGCGGGCCCACACCGTCGTTCCGCGGCCGGTCTCACTCTCCACCTCGAAATTTCCCCCCAGGATTTCCACCCGTTCCCGCATCGCGGCCAGGCCCAAATGTGCGTCTCCGTCAACCGCTCGGGGATCGAATCCCTTCCCGTTGTCGGTGATCCGCACGGCCAGCTGGCCGGAGACGTGGGCGACGTAAACCCGCTGGTCGGCAGCTCCGGCGTGACGGTAACCGTTGGCGAGCGACTCTTGCAGCACGCGGTAGAGGGTGATCCTGATGGGCAGCGGCGCGCTGGCCGGCAAATCGTCGAGCGCCAATGTGACCGGATGTCCGGTCTTGCGCTCGTAGTCATGAACGGCACGCTCGGTCGTGTCGGCCGGCGATAGCCCGTCAAGCTCCGGCAGGCGCAACCCGGCTGAGACGGAGCGTATCTCGGTCAGGGCCGATTGCAGGGCCGAATGCACCGTGTCGAAGTCGCTGTTGGCGGATGGGCTCCTGCCTTCGGCCATGAGAGAGCGCCGGTAATCGGCGGCCAGGGCGTCCATCCGCAGCAGGGCCAGGGAGAGGTCTTGGGCCAGCCCGTCGTGCAGATGGGCCGAGATCCGCCGCAGGAAGCGCTCGTTCAAAGCCGTCGCGCGCATGGCCGCGCGGCGCACACGCTCGTGCAGGCGCTGGTTCTGAGCCAACAACTCCTCCAACTGAGCCACTTTCCGCTTGAGTTCACGCTGCTGGGTCGTGATGGTGCGGCTGGCCCGGCCGACCAAACCGGCCAGCAGCAAATACATCACCAACGTTGCGCCCCCCACCACAATCCAGCTCCGCCATTGCGCCGCCCGGACTTCCTGCACCAACTCGTCGGTCGTCTGGTAGAACTCGGAAACGGCCACAACGGAACCCGTCCTTTCATCGTGGATCGGGGCGTAGGTTTCCATCAGCTTCGACCAGTGCTTTCGTTCGTACTCGTTTTCCGGATTGCCTAGGCTGCTGATTTCGGAGTTGACCTTTCCGGAAATTGCCCGGGCCAGGCTCGGACGCATGGGGAATACGCGCCCGATGAGCATCGGGTTGTTGCTGTAGAGCACCCGTCCGTCCGTCCCCCAGATATTGAAGGCGACAAAACGCTGGCCCAATGGGGTTTCGCGGAGGAGCGTCTGCAGAGCTTGCAGATGTCGGTCGGCCAAGTGGCCACCCTGAGCCAGGTCTTGCAGGTTCGGAGAGATGAAACTGTCTACGTACAGCGCGGTCACGCCGGCCGTGCGGTTGATGACCCCCGTCTCGATCTGCCGGGCGACCCACAGGCCGATCACCACCATGCCGGTCAGCAGGATCAGGAAGCTGACCAGCAAGAACTGGCGCGCCAGGGTCAACCGGGTCACGGCGAACATATAGAGAGTCTCTTTCCATAGATCATAACAACACGGCTCCAGGGCTGCCAGCGACCAAGGTCTGAACCCAATCCGGCCCAAAGTCCGACCAATTTCCCGCCCTTCGCCCGTTACGTCGCGACATGAACCCCCGCACAATGAATCCTCACAGATGCCATCCCGATGCGACGCGATAGATCCCCGAAACCTATCCGGTCGCCAGAGATCAGAGGCGATGCAAATGCACTGGGGGCATCTACTTGTGGCTGCGAGGCCAGTTCCGGCGGTAGCGCTGCCGGTCGCCCACGGTGCACTGAGTTTTTCCGCGCCCTGTTGAGCGTCACCGGCGGACTACCTCGCTACAGCCTTGGGCTAAGCAAGAAAGCCCCTATGACTCTTAGGAAAGGGGATATCATGAAACCAGTCAAGGGTAGTTCCACTATCTGCTTGCTGTTCCTATTGACCCTATCGGGTGGGGTTCTCACCTCGTGTGCCGGAGAAGCTGGAAAAGATGGCGCCACGGGAGCGACAGGCGCCACGGGAGCGACAGGCGCCACGGGCACGGATGTGACCGCACCTCAGCCGAAACTGACCGGCACCTTCCTCGCGGACATCCTGCCGCTGTTCACACAGGACGACAAGTTCTTCGGGGGCGCTTTGGCCTGCAGCGCATGCCATTTCGCTAGCACGACGGCCTCCCTGCACGAGTTGAACCTGACCAGCCACACCGGCATCCTGGCAGGTGCCGATTCCGTCTCGGGCGTAGGGGAAGACCTGCTGGGCCGAGGGGCGGACTGCACCACCCTCACCGGCACCGGCAGCCTGACGGGCGCGTGCACACCCGTCTGGGGCGAGAGCTCGCTGAGAGCCCGCCTGCGCAATACCCGCATGCCGCCGGGCTGGCCCTTCGACCTCGGGGAGGGCAACCGCGACACCGCGGAGATCAAGGCGATCCAGGCCTGGGTGACGGATGGGGCCCTGCTCACCCAAGTGGATGCCACCGCGGGCACCCTCGCAGCGGCGGATAGAGCGGGTTACGACACCCCACTCTCCAAGCTCAAACCTGCGACAGCAGCGGACTTGACGACGACAGGCCGCACCGATATCGCCGCCGGAGCCCTGATCATCGACGGCAGCGGCACGGCACCGACCTGGAACCTTCCCACGACCACCACCATCGGTGGGCTCTTTACCACCGCCAACGCTTTCTTCCCGGGCAGCCAGGCCTGCACCGACTGCCACGGGAGCCTGGGCTTTTCCTGGCATGACCTGAATGTGGGATCGCATACCGGTATTCTACAGGGTGCCGACTATGTCTCCGACACGGATCGTGAGGACCTGCTGGGACGGACGGTGGGAACGGGCACGGGCCAATGTGCCACCGCCACATCCGTGACCAATAGCGGGGCAGCCGGCGGGGCCTGCGCCCCCGTCTGGGGCGAGAGCGCGCTGAGGAGGCGCATGCGCAACACCCGCATGCCGCCCGCCTGGCCCTTTGACTTGTCGGAGGCCAACCGGGACAACTGGGCGATCACGACCATCAAGGCCTGGGTGGATGCCGGGGCGCCCAACGGCGCCTATTGATCCGGCCTGTATTGACCCTATTTCAAGTCTCTTGAGCGGGCGGGTCTCTTGAGCGGGCGGGGCGTGCCGGACGCCCGCTCATTATTCTTGGCCCGGGGCTTGAGGGTTCAAGATCATGCTCTGGTCTCGCTGCTGGGGGAAAAAGCGGATGACGGTCAGACAAGCGGCTATGAGCCAGGTTCTGCTCAGCCTGTTCGGGGTATGTGCCTTTGCCGTCGCCCCCGTGGTCGGGGCAGAGGTCCCGGCGGTGGAAAAAAGAATCGAGCGTCTCGAGCAGGAATTCGCAAAGACGAAACAGCGCGAGGAACTCGCCTTGGGGCGGGAGATTTATAAGGCCGCGTGCATGACTTGCCACGGCATCAAAGGGGATGGGCGGGCGCCCAGCGCCAAATGGCTGGACCCCAAGCCCCGCGATTTCACCAAGGGCCTGTTCAAGTGGCGCACGACGCCCTTTGGCGCCTTGCCCACCGACGAGGACCTGGAGCGCGTCGTCCGCGAAGGCATATCCGGCACAGACATGGTTCCTTTCGGCGTGATTCTCTCCAAGAAAAACCGGATGGCAGTGGTGCAGTACATCAAGACATTTTCACCGAATTTCGCCGATCCCGCCCTGTGGCCCACCGCGGAAACCATTGTCAAGATTCCGGAACAACGGCCCTTTGAGCCCTCGCAAGAGAGCATTGCCAAAGGAAAAGCGCTGTACGAGGCCAAGGGTTGTGTCTTCTGCCACGGGCCAAAGGGCGACGGAAAGGGGCCTGCCGGGGCGAATCTGGTCGACGCGTGGGGCCACCCCCTCAACCCCTGGAACTTTACCCACGCATATTTCAAGAGCGGCGCCACAGACCAGGATCTGTACCGAACCATCACGACCGGATTGAACGGCACACCGATGATTTCTTATGCGCCACTCACGACCGAAGAGGAACGTTGGCAACTGGTCGATTATATCCGGTCCTTCGGTGTGGCCCACCATTCAATATCCCATTATCTGTTCATCGATGAGCCCGGCGGGCGTGTCTACGAAATACGGCATTCCTCCGGTTTTTAATAATTTGAAAGTTAACGTTCATGGATTCAGGACTCCAAATCATACCGGCGAAGTTGGTCCTATTCTTCGCGTTTACGATAGTCCTGAGTGTGTTCATGACAGGTTGCCTGGCAGAAAGGGTGGAAGAAAAAACTGGCGATACGGGCGGCAACAATCCACCCGGCGATACGGGCGGCAACAATTCCTCGTGCAGCTCGGTCGTGTGGAACGGCTTCCAAGGGACCGCAACACCAAATGCCAACTGGGAATACATCCAGCCCAAAATATTTGGCGGAAGAGGCTTCTGCACGAACTGTCATACGGGGGCGATTGGAGCCGGGCCCAGCGATCTGTCGTGGGACTTCAATCAATACGGCAGAGTCGTAACGAATCGTTTGATGAGCGGATATCCGGACGCCGGCATGCATATCATTGAACCGGGGTTCAAGGACTGCAGCTTCTTATACCTCAAGATCACCGGATCTGATAGCGCTTTGGTGGCTGCGGGCCTCGGCTCGCGCATGCCGCTCGAAAAACCTCCATTGAGTGCGGCTGACACCCAACTCATCGGCGAGTGGATCGATCAGGGAGCCGTGTTGGCAGCGCCCTAGTATGGATGAATAGGACCGGTACTCCAGATCAACCGATTCTCGTTGGTCTACCGGTCTATCATTTCGGTTTACCGGGGGTCTGCCGATTGGATCCGAAGTATAGAGTCGAAGGATATCACAGAATGAATTCTCTGAGAAAAACGGGGGGCGAAACGGGTGATTTACGAATCAGGCAGAACGATACGGTGGCGTAACCAGATGATTCGAACTATCTCGTTGACCATTGCCGCTTTCCTCGGCGGTCTGCTGGTTTCCGGTGCCGTTCTTGGCGAGGCGTACATCGCGGTACGCGAGGGTTACAAGTGCTCCCAGTGTCACTTCAACAAGACGGGAGGCGGCAAGCGCAACGACTTTGCCAATACGTATGTTCAGACACGCCTGTCTCAATACTTCGTGAAGTGGCAGCCTCCCGGGGAAGAATCGGGAGAATCGGCTGTAGGGAACATGTACCATGGCCGGCTGAACGACTTTGTCTCCCTTGGGGCCGATTTTCGTTTTACTTATTCCGAAAGGCATATCCCTCATGTGAAAGGCCCGGAAAGGGATATGTCCATCAACAGTGGTCTCCTCTACCTGCAAATGGACATGGTTCCCGGGAGTGCTTCTCTGTATCTGGATCAGACCATTCAGGGCACAAGCAGCGCCCGCGAGTTGTTCATACTGTTTGACGACCTGGCGCTAGACTCCTACGTGAAACTGGGCCGATTTTTCCTGGCCTCGGGATACCGCCTGCAGGATGATACCGCGTTTGTGCGCCAGTATCCGGGGTTCACCTATGGGAATCCCGATAGCGGATTCGAGGTCGGATTCGAGCCAGGACCATTTTCTGTGAGTGTTTGGAGCACTTCGCTCGATAAGAAGCGCGGAGTGACCGCGTCGGTGATCTGGAAGCCCGCGCGGATCGGTGTGTCCTACAATCTGGACTCATCCATTCAAGGGACGAAGAAAGCCGTCGCTAATATTTTCGCGGGCTTGCATCTAGGGCGCTTCACTGGACTGGCCGAGGTCGACCAGATCGTCACTGAAACGACATCGAAGGTGAATTCGGTGGCTTTGTTGGGGGAATTGAATTACATGGTCACAAAAGGAGCAAATGTGAAGTTGACTTATGAAGGCTACGATCCCAATCGAAACGAAACGGCAGACCGTGTTGAGCGAATCAGCCTGATTTACGAGCCGTTTGTTACGCAGTTTCTACAAATCAGAGTAGGCGGCCGCGACTATATCGGCCAGACCAGCAACGATCAGGAAAACCGGAAAGAATTCTTCATTGAGATGCATGGTTTCTTCTACTGATTTCAGCTGATCATTGATCCGCGGAGTTTATCCTTTCTGTCCATTGGACGTCTCCTCTGCGCTCGCCTTGGGCCAGGCTGTTTTCCAACGCCAGTATCTCGGGGAAACAGCGCCAAATCGGTGGGTTACACCCCCAGGCGGTTCGACTCTCGGCACGTCGCTTCAGGAGAGAGTTGCGGGCGGCTCCCCTGATTATAGAGAGTGTTCCGCCACATGAGTTCTCCCCAGTTCCGCAGCCCAGTTGTGCGATTGCCGAGTTCACAGCTTCGGCAAAGCCGTGAGACCGATGGGTGCGGCCGGGAGCCGCCTCCGCATAAGCCTGCCCTTGACCGGGCACTTGCACAGGGTTCGGGCTCCGAGTGACCGCCGATGGCCGCGGGATGCCGTGGAAAGCCCTGGGCTGGACCATCCTGATGACGGCCCTGGGCGCGGGGGGGGGCTGGCCGCCAAGGAGGTTCTCACCGCGAAGAAGGTCGCCGCCCCGCCCATGATCGACGGAAAAAGCGAGACGGTCTGGAACACCGTCAGGCCTGTCACCATCAATCTGCCCGGAAAATTCACGGTCACCGCCAAGGCCGTCTACACCGACACCTGCGTGTATTTCATGTTTCCGTGGCCCGACAAGTACGAAAGCCTCAATCGCGTCCGTGTCTTTGAAAAGGGGCGCTGGCAGAAGAAGCCGGGCAACGAGGAGCGCTTCAACCTGATGTGGAACATCAACGGCAGCATCGCCGGCTTCAGCGAGAAGGGCGGCCAGATCGTCTGTCACAAGAACAAGGAGACGGATGAGGGCCAGATGTACACGAACGGGCCCGGCGAGCGGGCTGACTTTTGGCATTGGAATCCCCAACGCACCAATCCGCTCGGATACGCCGACGACCGGTTCGTGATGAACGAGCTGGACCGCTCCGGCGAAGAGGCGACCGGCCGGCGGGCCGACCAGGCCTCAAGCGGAAGCTTCAGCGCCAACTCGGATTCCGTCAAGAACCGTCCCAAGTTCACCTCTGCGAAAGGAAAAGACGAACCGGTGCTCCTCAAGAAGGACGCAAAAGAGGTTTCCGATGCCACCAAGTTCCGCGACGGCCCAATCGTTCCCCAGGAGGTGCTGGAAATGCCCGCTGGGAGCCGTGGCGACGTCGCCGCCAAGGGCATCTGGAAGGCCGGGAAATGGACGCTGGAGCTGGCTCGCAAGCTGACGACCGACCACGACGACGACGGGCAGTTCGACGATCTATCCTCGACCTTTCGTTTCGGGATTTCCGTCCATAACAACGCGGGAGGGGGCACGCATGCCACCTCCGAGGTGATCGAACTGAAATTCAAATAGAGGAGAAGCAACCATCGATGCGAACCCCGGATGCGAACGGGGACTCCGGGCTCGTTGCCGTCCGGAAGCTGGACGTCGACCTCCGAAGCTGGAATTCACCCGCAATGGAGAATGTCATGAATCTGAGACGAATTGGCGGATTCATCCCGCTGACTGTGATGCTCGCGATGCCTCTGCTCATGTCCGGTACCCTTGCCCTCGCCCGCGGGCTGGATGATGCTTCCGGAGAGGAGCTGGCGAAGATCATCCGGGGCGGTCTGCTCTACGACAGTTGGTTCGTGGAACTGGGGGTGGCCCCCCCCAAGGAGACCCACCCGGCCTACGCCAAATCGAAGGGGAAAGGGAAAGGCGCGGGCACTTGGCGCTGCAAGGAATGCCACGGCTGGGACTACATGGGCAAGGAGGGCGCCTACAAGAAAGGCAGACGCTTCACCGGGATCGCCGGGATTCGGGGCGCTGCCGGCGGATCGGCGGCCGCGGTCGTGAAGAGCCTGCAAGGCTCCGATCATGAGTTGGGCGGTCGCATTCCAGCGGCGGACCTGACGGCCATCGCCCGGTTCGTGACGGAAGCCCAGTTGAGCGTGGATGAGGTCATCGACCGGAACAGCAAGAAGGCACGGGGCGATCTTGCCAAAGGGCAGCGCATCTATGCGACCGTGTGCGCCAAATGCCATGGCGCCGACGGCAAAAAGGTCAATTTCGGGGATGAGAAGGCACCCGAATACGTGGGCACCGTGGCCAACGAAAACCCCTGGGAAACCCTGCACAAGATCCGGTTCGGCCAACCGGGCGAGGAAATGCCGAGCCTGATCGCGTTTCCGGTGCAGGTGCAGGTCGATGTGTTGGCCTATGCCCAGACCTTGCCTGCCAAGTAACCGGGCGGCTCGGTAGTGCCTTGAATCGCCGGAATCAGGCGGGTATTGGCGCAATCCCAGCCCCGCCGCCGGCGCGGCTACCCACTCGCCTGAGAGAGCGGGGCGAGTGGCAAGCCGCCCCGTTGGCTGACCAGGAACTCCGTCCCCCTCCTCCTCCAGGAGAGGTAGGGCTGGGGAGGGTGAGGCCGCGAGATGGGCGTCCCATTTCAATCGGGGACACGACCGCCTGGACTCCGTGATTGTGTGTACTAACCCGCACGTGGACAAGGAGAGTGCTGATGTTAATTCCGAACGGAATGCTGTCGCGCCGCGCGTTGCGCCCGGCCATGCTGGCGCCCATCCTGGCGCTGCTGTTCGCCGCGTCGTCCTCGGCCAAGCCGGGCGATCCGCTGCTGACCTATGGCGTGGATCTCGTTTCCGATTACGTCAGCCGGGGCACCAGCACGCACCAGGAAACATTCCCCAAAGACGGTACCAAGGTGGAAACGTTCGCGGTGCTCCCTGCCGCACAGCCCAGCGTCACCCTGACGGGTGCGGGTGGGTTCTCGCTGGGCCTGTGGAGCAGCGTCGCGCTCGTCGAACGGGGCGCGGACGACCGCATCAACGGCAAGGGGCTCTCCCAGGCCGACGAGGTGGATTTCACGCTCTCCTGGGCTTGGGACAACAAGCTGGGCAGCTTCAGCGCCGGAATCGTCAATTACGCGAACGTGCCGGCCACCACCTCGTGGAACGAGGTGTTTGTCGTCTGGAGCCCGCCGTTCGCCAGGGCGCTGAGCCCGAAGCTCAGCCACTACTCGGATATCGTGACGGCACTCACCTACACCTCGCTGACGGTCGGCGGCGGCGAAAAACTGACCTGGTCGGCCAACCTCGGCTACGGGCAGGCGGCCGCGCTGTCTGATTCGAGCGGCCTGGAAGTCAGGCGCGGAGTCGCAGGCATCCAGGATCTCACCGTCAAGGTGGGCTATGGCTTGAGCGACGCCCTCAGCGTCTCGCTCGGTGCCGCCCTGCGGCCCAATCCCGCCGTGGCCAGCGGACTCTACGATGTGAAGGGCAAGTACAAGGTCGATTCCACCGATACCCCGGCTCCTCCGCTGCTGATGTGGCTGACGTTGAGCTACGCGGGCGGGGTGACCGAATAGTTCCAAATCAATGCAGCAACCCTGACGAGCCGTCGGCGGCGCTACCCCCGACATCCCTGTTCGGGCCGATGGCGCCAGTCTCCAATGGGCGCCTGCGGTACGCTGACGCGCCGCAGGCCTATGCGCCTCGTGTTCCGGTCAAACGGTCGCTCCGTATGACCCCCTCCCGCAATCTCCCGCCGGGGTCGAGGGAGTCCCTCTCGGTGACGGACACGTTGGAGCGGCCGCGCCGGAATTTTCCGGCGTGCAGGTCCAGCCCCAGCTTGTTGCGGAGTTCGCCGGTGGAATAGGCCCTCAAGCCCTGCACGGCCATGGCCAACTGGAGCGGGCACCAGGACAATCTCGATCTTGTGATCTACCGCCCGCAACGCCGGAAGCCCACCGTATACGTCAAAAGCAAGCGCAATTCGCGGGGTGATCGATCAACTCTCGCCGGCGCGGGGCGGCTTGCGCTGGGGGGCTCGCCGCAGGCAGAATCGGCTGGGGTCGCGCCGGCCGCGCCGCCTGCAACGCCGCATCCCCCAAGGGAGCAGCCCGCCATGGAGTTCGGCATCAGCACGGGCAATATCGACGACATCGGCTACATCACGTACGCGGAGTCGCTCGGGTACTCCCGGGCGTGGATCACGGACACGCAGTTCCTGCGCTCCAACTGCTGGGCCGTGCTGGCCCTCGCCGCGCGGGAGACGCGCAGCATGCGGCTGGGCACGGGCGTGGCGGTGGCCGGGCTGCGGCTGGCGCCGATGGCCGCCAACGGTATCGCCACCATCAACCGGCTGGCGCCGGGGCGCACGTTCATCGGGATCGGCACGGGCAACACCGCCATGCGCATGCTGGGCGCCCCGCCGATGCGGTTCGCCGAGTTCCGCGACTACGTGCGGGTGGTGCGGGGGCTGATCCGGGGGGAGGAGGTGGCCTACACCTACCAGGATCGCACCGTGCCCATCCGCATGCTTCCGGGAACGTGGAACTTCTTCGACCTGGAGCATCCCATCCCCCTCTACGTCGCGGGCAACGGTCCGCTCACGCAGGCGCTCGCCGGCGAGCTGGGCGACGGCCTGATGACGGCACTCCCGCGCGGCGGCAGCCTGGCCTCGATCATGGCCCACGTGCGCCGCGGGGCTGAGCGGGCCGGGCGGTCGCTCGAGCGCTTCCACGTCGCGGCGCTGGTCAACCTGATGCTGCTGGAGCCCGGCGAGACCCTGGCCTCGCCGCGGGTGGTCGAGGCGTGCGGCAGCGCCATCATGGCCAACGTGCACTACCTGGTCGACTGGATGCGCGAGACGGGCAAGGCGCCGCCGCCCTTCGTGCTGCCGATCTGGGACGACTACCAGCGGTTCCTCGATGGCATGCCGGCCGGGCGCCGCCACCAGTTGCTGCACGAAAGCCACAACAGCTACCTGCGGCCGGAGGAGGCCCGGTTCGTCACGCCCGAGATGATCCGACTGAACTGCATCGTGGGGGAGGCGGCGGAGGTGATCGCGCAGCTCAAGGCGCTGGAGCGCGACGGGCTGAACCAGATCACCATCACCCCGCCGCTCGCCGGCAACCGCGAGGTGATCGCCCGCTTCGCCGCGCAGGTGATGCGAAATATGTAGGCCGGCCGCCGGCAGCGGCGCTTGCGCCGCGAAGCGACCGCCCGCGGGGGCCGGCGCAGGCCGGCGTCGCCCAGCAGCCCCCACCGTCTATGCACGCATGCCGATACGCAGGCGGACGGGCGCCTTCCCCTCCCGGCGCACGGTTGTTGCATGGCTCCGGGGCGGGGGCTGGCCCGTCCGTTGCGGGTCCACCCCGCACCCAGACCGGACGAGGTCCCATGGACGCACGCCGTCGCCACCATCGCCCTGTCGCCTTAGGATTGGCGACCCTGCTGCTGCTCGGGTTGGCAGCCTGTTCCGGAAGCTCGCCCGATCCGGAGCTTTCCGCGCTCCATCACTTCAGACAGGGGAACGCCGCGCTGGTCGCCGAGGATTACCCGCGGGCGATCCGCCACTATCAGCGTGCCGTCGAGCTCGACGACCGCGCCCCGGACATCGCCTTCAACCTGGGCGTCGCCTACCAGCGGGTGGGCGCCTACGCGCAGGCGGTGCAGGCCTACCAGCGTGCGCTGGAGCTCAAGCCCGATCAGCCGGACGTGCAGCTGAACCTGGCGCTGGCGTACGACAAGCTCTACAACCTGCCCGCGGCGAACGACCACTACAACGCGTACCGGCGCCTGACCGTGGGCCCGCAGGCCGCCGCCGAAGCGCCGCCGCCGGCTGCGGCTCAGGTATCGGCCAAAGCCCGGCCCCAGGCGCCGAAGCCTTCGAACCTGCCCACGCCCGAGGCTCTGGCGCAGCGGGGCCTGCGGAAACGCAGCCCCGCTCCGTCCGCGCCCGCGCAGCAACCGGCCGCGGAACCGCCGACCGGCCAACGCAGGACGATCACCCAATCCGCGCCACCCCCCGCGCCACCGCGCAGTGGCAGCGCCGAGCCCTTGCTGGGAGGCACGAAAAAATGGTGGACACAGGATCAGTACCTCCCCAAACCGTGATTCACCTGAGCGAACGGCGCGGGGGCGGCACCCCCTCGGTGCACGCGCCCGCCGAGCCCGCTCCGCAACGCGCCGAGGCGATGCCGCGCGAGGATTACTTCGAGATCCCGTTCCTGCTGGAGCGGCTGGACGCCGCGAGCGACCAGGTCAAGATGTGGTCGGCGTTCCAGCTCGTGGATCGGCACCAGGGCGAATGCGGCCGCTTCATCGAGCGGCTGTGGAACTCGCCGCGCGTCGAGATTCGCGAGTCGGCCATTGGCCTGATCGGCAAGTACCGCATCCACGCCTACGCCTTCCCGCTGCTGCGCGTCGCCGTCTCGAACGAGGGCGGGCTGCGGCCTGCGGCCGCGCTGGCCCTGGGTCGGCTCGGCTACGAGCCGGCGGCACGTCCGCTCGCCGAATGGTTCGCCCAGGCGCTCGCCCAGACCGAGACCAACACCCGGGAGCTCGAAGCCGCGGCGGAGGCCCTGCTGCTGCTCGATAACCAGCGGTTCTGGGAGGAGCTGGTGTTGCGGCTGGAAGCCAGCCACCAGAACCACTCCATCTACGCGATCCTGTTCCGGCAGTTGTGCCAGAACGCCGAGCACCCGGGCCAGCTCGAGCGCCTGGCCCAGGCCTATCGCGCCCCGCGGGAAATCTTCCACGACCACCACCTGACCCGGCGCTTCGTGGAGACGCTGGGGCGGCCCAACATGAGCCGGTTCCTCCAGACGCGGCTCAGCAGCGGCTATACGCTCTCCGCCGTCTACCACGAGTGCCTCGCCACGCTGGGCATGCCGGTGGGCGATGCGGAGATGCGGGCGCTGCTGCACGAGCTCGGCCGCTGCACCAACACCCGCTCGGGCATGGAGCGCTTCCTCGAGCTCGGCCCCACGATGATCCAGCGTCTGGTGCCGCCCGATCGCTTCAGCGAGGCCGTGCTCGCCTTCCTGCGCGGCAGCGCCGGCTGGGTGCACTCGTGGGAGGAGGCTATTCTCAAGGTGCGGGAGGAGGAGCACCACCTGCTGGTCTCGCTGCCGCTCGTGGCGCTGCTCAATCACGTGGAAGGGTTGTGCCTGGCTGCGCCCGAAGCGGAGGCCGGCCGCATCTCGCGCATCTACCAGTCGCCGCTGCTCTCGCCGCCGTTCATGGCGCGCATCCTGGGGCTGCTCGCGCAGCAGGGCGAGTCGCCGGGCCGGTCGGATCTGGTACGGGTGCCGCTCGGCTCGTGGCTGCGCGACGAGGAGAAGGACGCGCTCTGGAAGCTCTACACGCGGCAGCTCGATGGCGTGGATTACCCCTTCGAGCAGGTGTTGCCGCAGCCGTGGGAGTATCCCGTGCCCGGGCTGATGGGGCGCCTGCTGGCGGCGCTCGGCGAGCGGCTCGACGAGTACGTGAGCGCAGGGCGCGCGCAGGCCGTCGATTACGCCCTGGAGGCGTTCCGCCGCCAGGGCAGCGCGGCGGACGTAACCGCGCTGCTGCGTCACTTCCCGGCGCTGATCAACGGGCACTTTCCCGCATTCGTCGAGCTGATGACCCATCTGCCGGACGCCCGCTTCCTGCCGCCGCTGCTGGAGCACTACCGCCCCGGCGAATACGAGCTGGAGCAGTTGATCCGATTCGTCTGCGACGTGCACCGGCTGCCCTATCCGGAAGCGATCCACGGCCAGCCAGCGGAGCCGGCCAGCGGCCCGCTGCCGATGGCGCTGCGCCTGCACTGCCCCACCTGCGGCGGCGCCTACCAGTATGCGCTGCGCACCTTGTACGTGAACGAGGAGCGCATCGAGCAGCGCCAGGTGCCGGCCGCCCGCGACCTCTGGACGTCCGAACCCTTCCTCTGCAAGCGCTGCGGCGCCACGGTGCCCTTGCAGCCGGAGCCGCAGTTCCTCAACGAGCTCTATGCGGAGCTGCTGGCGGCGCGGCTCCACCGGGTGGGCGCCGGCGAAAGCGCGCTGCTCGATCGCATCCGGCTGATCGCGTTCCCCGCCATCGAGGGTCGCACGCTCAACCCGGCGGAGTTTCTCGAGCGGGCCGAAGCCGATCTGGCCCGTCTCAGCGACCCCGCGGGGCGGGTGCCCTATCTGCTGGAGCAGGGGCGGTTCTACCTGGACATCGGCGAGGTCGATGCGGCGCGGCAGGCGCTGCACAAGGTGCTGGCCGGCCCGGTGCCGTCTCCGCTGGCCATCTACTACCTCGGCATCATCGCCTTCCAGGAAAAGAACCTGTACGAGGCGCGCGTCCATTTCTCCCAGCTGATCGCCACGTGCAGCCGCGAGGAGTTCGACAAGGCCCTGGACAACCCCGTGGACATGGCCCACCATTACCTGAAGCTGCTCGACAAGCGAGAATTCAAGCGCTCGCACTTCCATCTCGTCAGCTCCTGAAGACGGAAGGGGGCTCTCCAGGGTTCCCCATGGCGACCTGGGAGCCGCCCCGGGGCGAGCCGCCCGTTTCGGCCCCCAGGAGCTCCGCGCCGCGACGCGCCCATGCCGGAAGCGCCCCCGCCCCGCATCTACCTGGATCACAACGCGACCGCGCCCCTGCTGCCCGTGGCGTTCGAGCGCATGGCGGCGGCGCTGCGGGAACTGCCCGGCAACCCTTCCAGCCCCCATGCCTTCGGCCAGGCGGCCCGCGCCGCCCTGGAAGCGGAGCGCGCCCGGCTGGCCGACCTGCTCGGCGTGAGCCGGCGTGAGCTGATCTTCACCAGCGGCGGCAGCGAGGCCAACGCGCTGGTGTTGCGCGCGGTGGCCGAAGAGGGGTTGCCCGCCCACGTCATCGTCTCCGCCGTCGAGCACCCTTCCGTGCTGCGCGGCGCCGATTGGCTGGCGCGGCACGGGGTCGCCGTGAGCCACCTGCCCGTGACCGAACGGGGCGAGGTGCAGATAGCGGCCCTGGGCGAGCTGATCCGCCCCGAGACGCGGCTGGTCTCGGTGATGGCGGCCAACAACGAGACGGGGGTGATCCAGCCCATCGCCCGCGTGGTCGAGGAGGTGCGCCGCCGCCAGGGCGACCGGCCGATCCGGGTCCATACCGATGCCGTGCAGGCGTTCGGGCGCATCCCCCTGCCGCTGGCGACCTGGGGCGTGGACGGCGCCACCCTCGCCGCCCACAAGCTGGGCGGCCCCAAGGGCATTGGCGCGCTGGCGCTGCGCCTGGGCTGGCAGCCCGCTCCCCTAGTCCTCGGCGGCAAGCAGGAGCGCGGCCTGCGCGCCGGCACCGAAAGCGCCTTTCTCGTGGCCGGGTTCGCCGCCGCGGCCGGCTGGCTGCATGCCCATGCCGCCGAAATCTGGGGACGGGTGGCCGCCCTGCGCGACCGGCTGGCGGAACAGCTCGGCGACCTCGAGGGATTCTTCCTCAACGGGGCCGGAGCGCCTCGCTTGCCGAACACCGCCAATCTCGGGTTCGATGGCCTCTCGGCGGAGAGCTTGCTGGTGGCGCTGGACCTGGAAGGGATCGCCGTCTCGGCCGGCTCAGCATGCTCCTCGGGGGCGATCGAGCCGAGCCACGTCCTGCTGGCGATGGGGCTGCCCGAGCCGCGCGTGCGCGCCTCGCTGCGCATCAGCCTGGGGCCGGCTACCCAAGCGGCCGAAATCGACCGCTGCAGCGAGGTGCTGCGGGCGCAGGTGCGCCGGCTCCGGGCGGGAAGGCGTTGAACCGGCGGTGGGGGTCGCCGGCTCTACCCGGGCGGCGCGGCACGAAACGTTCATGGCTGGAAGGATGCCGGCCGCCTCGGCACCGGGCGGCGAACCGCCTCCTCGCCCCTTCCGGCGAACCCACCCGCGGATGACCACCCATGACGCGTATCGCCACATGGATCACCGGATCGGCGCTCGCGCTGGCCCTGTCCCTCTCCCTGTCGGCCCCGGCCCACGGCCAGCAGCCACCCGGAAGCGCGCTGTTCCAGGACGCGGAGCGGCTGCAGCGGCTCCTCGATGTCGCCAAGGAGGCGGGGTTCACGGACGAACAGATCAAGAGCATCACCGTGGAGGACGAGAGTCGCCTGATCAGGGCCTGGGAGCACATCCAGGAGCAGAAGCTGCAACGGGAACGCCTGGAGAAGGCGAAGGCCGAACGGGAGAAGCGGGTCTACCTGACCGTCCAGGACGTGTTCAACGAGCTGCTCGCCGCCGATCCGGAAGACCTGAAGAAGCTGAGGGACTCGCTGTTCCTGAACCGCTGAAGCTCCGCCTCCCCTGCTTCGCCCCACCAGTCCCCCGCTCGCACCGCGTTTCCAGCAAGCCGCGTGCCGATCGCCCAGCCCGCCGAGGCGATGCTCTGCGAACCCCGACGCCCCGCTATCGGTCGCCGAAATGATAGTATAAAGCGAGGCGGATCAGCGTGCCGGAAAAATCGATGGTGCGGAAGTTATCCCGGCCGGGGAAGGGATTCTCGGAAAAACGAACCTTCTCGGCCTTCAACAGCATGATCTCGTAGCGGATCCCGAAGTTCTCGCCCTTGGTCTCCAGTCCCAGCCGGGTGGAGCCGACGGGGCTCTGGCCGTAGCTGACGGTTCGTTTCGCCGCGAAGGCGTCGGTCTGCACCGCCATCCGGCCATCGAGCACCCCCAGGCCGATCCCGACGAAGTAGTTCAAGCCGGTTTCTGTGGGGTCGAGCGCGTAGATGCGCAACGCGGCCTGATACACATACGTGTTGGACAACATGCGGGGCGCGGTATCGTCCAGCGCCTTGGCGCCGGAGACGTCCTTCTCCTTCTGGCTGAACTTGGTGTAGTCGAACCCGATGGTGACCGCCTTGGGCAGGAGGATGCCCGTCGTCTGCCCGGTCTCGAATCCGAAGGGCGGCAGCGAATGGATGAAGCTCTGGACGGGATCGACGCCCTTGTCGGTGCCCGGACTGCCGATGGTCGAGAAGTCGCTCGTCGCCGCGGTTCCCCGCGTGAACGCGGCGTCACCCGAGTACTGCAAATACGGATGGAGGTCATACGAAAGCTGGTCGGCCAGCACTGGAAACGTGACGCGGTTGAAATTGCGCACGCCGAGCGGCCCAGGCGGGGCGGCAGCAGCCTGCGCGGCCCCTGCGGGGGCCCCTGCCGCGGGGACGGCGGGCGCACCCGGCGCGGCTGGGGCCGGCGGTGCGCCCGGCACGCCGGGCACGGGCTGCGCCCATGCAGGCTGGGCCGCGAGGGTGGCCGCGCCGACTGCGATCGCGGCGATCCAGGCCATCAGCGGGCGCACGGGGCCGTGAGAGGATGGGGCGCGAGAGGAACGGGCGCGGGCCATGGAATCGGTCAAGGGGTTGCCGGTTTGGCGGCGGTACGGCTTCGGCGGCGCTTCCTGATCGGCGTTCGCGCCGTCGCGGGATTGGTGGCCGGGTATCCACCCGGATTCCCGAATCCGGACGATGCAGGCTAACCATGCAAATATCGTGACGCGATGACCGTCTCCCCTCACCGTGGCGCCGATTTCGAGCAGGCGGCCCGGGCGCTGGCCGGAGCGTCCAAGGCCATCGCCCTCACCGGGGCCGGGGTGAGCGTCCCCAGCGGCATCCCGGACTTCCGCAGCGCGACCGGCCTCTGGCTGCGCTACCCCCCCGCCGAATACGCCACGCTCAGCGCCTTTCGCGCCGATCCGGCGAAGGTCTGGCGCATGTTCGCGGAGCTGGAGCGGATGCTGCAGCGGCCGCCGAACCCGGCCCATCGGGCGCTGGCGACCCTCGAGGCGGAAGGCGGCCTGGCCGGCATCGTCACGCAGAACATCGACGGGCTGCACCAGCGCGCGGGGAGTCGCACCGTGATCGAATACCATGGATCGCCGGCGACGTTCACCTGCCTGGCCTGCGGCGCGGGTTACACCCTGGCGGAGGTGCTCCCCCTCGAACGGCCGCCGCGCTGCCCGGCCCCCGCGCCAGGCGGCCGCTGCGGCCAGCTGCTCAAGCCGGACGTGGTGCTGTTCGACGAGCAGATCCCCGGCCGGGCGCTCGCGGCATCGGAGGCGTTGGTGCGGGATGTGGACCTGATGCTGATCGTGGGCACGTCCTGCGAGGTCTACCCCGCGGCGGAGCTGCCCCGGCGCGTGCGCCGCCAGGGGGGGCTGCTGATCGAACTCAATCTGGCGCCGGCCGCCGGACTCGATCCGGATGTGCTCGTGCGCGGGGACTGTGCCGTGACGCTGCCCCGCCTGCTCGAGGGCTGGCGCCAGGCCAGGGGGCGCCCGGGGGGCGCCGCGCCCTGACTCGGCCTGCGCGCGGGGGCTGCACCGGGAAGCGACGGCTCGCCGGCGGTGCGACGGTCAATGGTGATTCTCGCCTTCCTCGTCGGCCTCGACCCGGACGGCGCCCTCGTCTTCGTCGAGGTCGTCTTCCGTATCGTCATCGTCGGTGGAGTAGAACCGGCGCACGCGACCGCCGGTGATCTCCTCGAACACGTCCGCGCTCTGGGGCTCGAGCTCGCTGCCGCAGCGACCGCAGATCAACCGGCCGTCCGCCTCCTCGATCTCGTCGAAGGGAATCTCCTCCACGCACTCTTCGCAGTGAATGGTCTTGCGTCTTCGGGCCATCGCCTTCCATCGTGGTGGGGTGGAGCGCCGCCCGGCAGACGGCGCGGGGAGTCAGGCGGGCACGCGCACCAGCACCAGCACGCCCGTGTAGGTATACATGCGGGCGCTGCCGAGGGTGGTCGCCAGCTCGTAGCCGCCGAACATGCCGATCAGCGGGAAATCGCCCAGCCGCTCGCGGATGGCCGCGCTGTCGACGCCATTGCGGCCGTATAGCCCCTGGCCGCGGCCCGCACAATCGAAGTAGACGCCGAAAGCGGGCGGGCCGGAAAGGCGCGCGCGCACGCCCGCGATCATGCGGTGCATGTCGCGCTCGGCGGCTTTGCCGTTGCGGTGCATGAACGACATCGTGTGGTGCAGCGGCACCGGCTGCGGCATCACCAGCGCGTGATGGGCCTGCTCGAGCCCCGCGAGATGGCGCACCACGCACGCTTCGCCCTCGAAGCTCGGCCGCTCGGGATCGAGCGGGAACCCGAACATGATCTCCTGCACGGCATCCTGGAACGAAGCCATCCCCAGTTGCTGGCCGGTTTCGATGTAGCGCATCAGAGCCGGGCGGCTGTCGAGCTCGATCAGCAGGTGATCCTCCGCGGCCGTGATGAAATGGGGTTCGCCCACCGGCACGCAGGATTGGGTCAGCCCCACCGCCACCTCGAGCTCACCGGCGAACGACATCGTCGAGATCGAGCGCGCCCGCACGCCCTCCATCCCGAGCTGGAGGCTGATGCCGAGCGAGCCGTCATCGGTGGAGCCCGCGCCGAACACCGGCACCCGCCCCAGTTCGCGGTTGCAGCGGGCCACGAAGGCCGGGGTATCCACATGGAACGCATCGGGCATGGCCAGCAGCATTGGCGACCGACCCGACCCTTCCGCCAGTGCCCCGAGGCCGGCCAGCCCCTCGCCGGTATGGGGCAGCAGGGCGCTCTGCACGTCGATGCGCGGGGTGGCGCCCACCATCACGGCGAGCGCGGCGCGGCCCTCGATCTCCCGGCCCCGGCCCACCACGCCCATGGCGCTGCAGCCCGTCAGCGATTCGCAGCGTGCGGCCTGGATGATGACCGTGCGCAGGGCATCGGCGCGGGCCATGTGCGGCCCGGTGAAGAAGCACAGCGCCCAGCCGGCGCGGTCGATGCCCGCCTGGCGCATGGCCTCGCCGGCGGCGTCGCGCGCCGCCGCTTCGGTATCGGGCTCCTCCGAGAGCCCAACCCCCACGTGCAGATCGGCCATGGCTTCTCCATTCCCCCCTGGGGCGCGATCGCCGCCCTTGGCAGCGCCATGCAATTCCGGTGACAGCCGGTGCAGTGAACCCCGCGGGTGGGGCCCCCGCGCCCCCCGCGGTCTCCGGGGGAGCGCTACCCGCCTGTCGCTGCCGGCAGGCAGGCGGCGATCACGCGCCCGCTGACCTCGCGCAGGCGGCGCGCGTTCGCGAGCGGCGGCAGGAGCCCGGTGGTCAGGATCACGCAGGCCAGGCCGCGGTCGGGGTCGCCCAGGGCCACCGTCGAGACCAGGCCCGAGTGGTTGAACACCCGCCGGGAGGCGCTCGGCGAGACATCGCTGTTGCCGTGGAGCCCGAAGCCGAGCCCCCAGGCCAGGGGGGCGTTCTGCAGCGTCAGGTCCGGCATGCCCCAGCGGTGGCAGGCGGTGAACAGCGCCACCGTGCGCCGGTCGATCAGCGACCGGGTTCCTGCGCGGCCCCCGGCCAGCAGCATCTCATACAGCCGGCCCAGGTCGCGGGCGGGGCCGCGCATGCCGCCGGCGGGCTTGACGCGCGACCACTCGGCGGGGTCGTTGACGAGGGCGATGAAATCTTCGGTGACGAACGGCCGCTCCCCGCCGAAGAGCCGGCCGGCTTGCACCCGCGCCATCCGCCGTTCCAGCCCGGCGATCCGGCCGGGTGGAATGCCCATGAAGCTGGAGGTCATCCCGAGCGGTTCGAGCAACTCCTCGGTCACGAACCGCTCGACCGGCCGGCCGTCGACCACCCGCACGATCTCCCCCAGAATGTACCAGCCCGAGGTGGAATGGTAGCCCGCCTTGCTGCCGGGCGGGTACTCGGCCGGCCACGCACAGATCGCGGCGATGATCTCCGCCCAGGGGCGCTGATCGGCATGGTTCACCGCGCCGGCGAACCCGCCCTGGTGGGTGAGCACGTGGCGGATGGTGCAGCCCTCCTTGCCCGCGCCGAAGCCCGGCAGATAGGCGCGCACCGGATCGTCCAGCCCGATCGATCCCCGGTCGTACAGGAGCGCGATCGCCATGGCCGTGACCGGCTTCGACGCGGAGAACCACGGCAGCAGGCTCTCCGGCGTCAATGGGACCCCGGGCGCCGCCTCGCCGCAGGCGAACTCGACCACGGGCCGCCCGAAGCGGGAGACGTAGAGCTGCGCGCCCGGGTGTCGCCCCACGCGCCACCCCTCCTCCAGCAGCGCGGCGGCGGCCTCCAGCGGTGCGCGCGCCATCGCCGCCTGCCCGGGATCGCCGTGCCACTGGTACACGCTTTCCGCCAACGGGCGCTCCATGGGATGGGAAGCCGGGAGGGAGGACGGCTCGGACACAGGAGTGCGGGACGACGCGCCGACGCGCCACTATACCCCATCGCCGCCACCGGCCCAAGCCGATGGGATCACGGCGGCGCCGGGGGGGGCCTGCCTTGTTCAGCGGGCGCAGGTGCGGAACCCGGCGAAGACATCGCAGCGGTCGGGCAGGAAGAAGTTGCGCCAGGTGCTGCGGATCAGTCGGCTGCGCGTGGCCCAGCAGCCGCCGCGCAGCACCTTGTGGTAGCCGAACCACGGCGCCGAATACTCCCGATAGGGGTCCACCACGAACCCCGGGTAGGGGTAGAAGGCGTCGGCCGTCCACTCCCAGAGGTTGCCGAGCAGTTGCCGGCAGCCGAAGGCCGAGTCGCCGGCCGGCAGCGCAGCCACGGCCAGCGGGCCGAGCCGCGTGGCATCGAGCTGCGCGCGGCCGGGCGCCGGCGGGTCGTCGCCCCAGGGGTAGCGGCGCTTGTGGTCGCCCACCGTGCCGCCGGGGCCGGGCTCGGCGGTGGCGGCCAGCTCCCACTCGGCCTCGCTGGGCAGCCTGCGCCCGGCCCAGGCGCAGTAGGCCTCGGCCTCGTACCAGCAGACATGGGCGACCGGCTCGTGCTCGGCCAGGGGGGTCAACCGGTCGAAGGCGCGGCGCTGCCAGCCGCCGCCGGGCCGGCGCGCCCAGCGCATGGGCTGACGGGCGCCGGTCGTGGCGAGGAAGCGCCGCCCGCCGATGCTCCAGAGCTCCTCGCGCGCGTAGCCCGCCGCCTCGACGAACTCGGCGAACTCGCCGTTGGTGACGGGCGCGCGGGCGATGCGGAACGGGGCCACATCGACGGGATGCGCCCATTTCTCGTTGTCGAACACGAACGGCTGGTCGGGCGTGGCGCCGAGCAGGAAGCCTCGCTTGCCGGGATGCTCCACGTCGCCGGGCCAGGGCTCGCCGCAGACGCGAGCCGGCCCCCCGCCGGCGGAAGCCGGCGCCGCATCCGCTGCGAGGAGGCGCGGGGCAGGGTAGCCCAGGGTCTGGCGGTCGTAGAGGATCGCCTCCGCGTGCATGTCCTCGTGGTAGACGGCGAGGCGGTGGAAGTAGGTCGCGCGCTCATCGGGGGGGAGCTGGGCCAGCGCCCGCTCCTCCGCGGCCTTCACTTCCGCCAGATAGGCGAGCGTCGCCGTCCGGTCCGGCAGATCGAGCTGCCAGCGTTGCGCGTGGGCCACCTGGAAGGAATCGAACAGCGTGTCGTAGCGGGGGTGCAGCGGGGGGCGCCCGCGCAGGTGGCGCAGCGCCCAGGTCTCGTGGAACCAGGCCACGTGGCCGATGGCCCAGCGGATGGGGTTGACCGTGGCAAAATAGGGGCCGATGAGCTGGGCGTCGTCCAGGTCCTCGACCAGCGCGAGCGTGCGGCGGCGGGCGTCGTCCTGCCAGGCGCCCAGCTCCTCGGCCGGGGCCGTGCGAGCAAGCGGGGCAGGCGTGGCGGATGGGGAGGTCACAACAACGGCTCACTGGTGAACAGCGGCTCGAGCCTGCGGCCCCAGGGCCCCTCGTAGAGCTCGAGCAGCACGTCGGCCTGGGTCTTGCCGGCGGCGACGATCCGCTCGAGGGGCTCGAGGTGCTTCTCCTCCGTCTCGCCCCTGTCGTTGCGGAGGGCGAGCCGGCGCAGCCCGCCGCGCGCGATCGCCAGCATCTCGCGGCACCATTCGCCGATGGGCCGGCCCAGCGCCTGGCCGCGCAGCCCGAGCCGGCGGGCCTGCGCCTGGATCGCGGCGTAGTCGGCGCCCGCCATGCCGCGCACCAGCAGCAGCGCCTCGTCCAGCGCCGTCGCGTCGTAGAACAAGCCCCGGGTGAGCGCGGCAAGGGCGCAGATCATGGGCACGGGCCCCACGTCGCACATGCGCAGCTCGATGTAGTTCTTCAGGCGCACCTCGGGGAACAGCGTGGAGAGATGGAGCAGCCAATCGGCCTGGGTGGCCGTGTGGCCATCGAACCCCTGCGCCATGAACTCGCGGAAGCTGCGCCCGGCGTAGTCGAGGTAGCGGCCCTCGCGGTGGATGAAGAACATGGGCACATCGAGGGCGTACTGGATGTATGCGTCGTAGCCGAAGTCGTCGCGGTAGACGAACGGCAGATGGCCGCAGCGGTCGTTGTCGGTCGCCGTCCAGATTTCCGCGCGCGAGGAGAGCAGGCCCGTCGGGCGACCCGCGGCGAAGGGCGAGTTGGCGAACAGGCTGTTCAGGAAGGGGCCGAGGCTCTGGGCCGCGCGCATCTTCCGCACCATGTCGGCCTCGCTGCCATAATCGAAATTGGTCTGGACGGTGGCCGTGCTGACCATCATGTCCAGCGCCCGGGCGCCCCTGGTGGGCAGGTAGCGCGCCATGATGCGGTAGCGCTGCTTGGGCATCCACGGCATCGCCTCGCGCGGGACGAGCGGGTTCTCGCCCAGCGCAAGCCAGGAGATGCCGAGCGGGTCCGTGATCTGCTTGATCTCGGCCAGGTGCCGGCGCAGCTCCCGGCAGGTCTCGTGCACGCTGAGCAGCGGGGCGCCGCTCAGCTCGAGCTGTCCGCCCGGCTCCAGGCTGATGGCCGCCATGCCCCGCGAGAGAGCGATCAGGTTTCCCTCCTCGGTCACCGGCTCCCAGCCGAAACGGGTGGCGAACTCCCCCAGGATCTCGCGGATGCCGCCCGGCCCTTCGTAGGGAATGGGGCGGTGCGACTCGCGGTAGAACCCCAGCTTCTCGTGCTCCGTGCCGATGCGCCACGCTTCGCGGGGTTTTTCCCCCCGCTCGAAAGTCTGGCGCAGATCGGCCAGGGAGCCGATGGGCTCGGAGTAACCCGCAAAGGTGCCGCTGGTCATAGGGGGTCCGCAGAATCAGTCGTGTGGATAGGCCTGATAGGAATGCCATTGCGGGCTGCGCCGCAACGCCATGAAACACGGATCGCTTTCGACGGCCCGTTGCGCATCGTAGCCCATCGCGATGCCATCGCGCAGGGACGCAAAGGCTTCGCTGACCTTGCCCAGGAAGGAGAGGCGCCGCGCCAGCAGGACATGGGCCTCGGGCAGGCACTTCTTCTCATCGATCAGGCGCTTGTAGGCGATCACCTCCTTGAAGTAGAACCCCTGCTCGCCCCAGGCCACTGCCAGCAGCAGGCGGGCATGATCGAGCGAGGGGTCGCCGGCCAGCGCCCGCTCGAAGGCGGCGGCGGCCTCGGCGTGGTGATCGTGGTGAAACAGCTCGTTGCCGTAGAAGTGATGGAGCGCGGCCTGCCCGGCATCGCCGGCATCCGGCTCCCCGAGCAGCGCCGCCGTATCCGTGGGCGCATAGCCGCGCAGCAGGAAATCGAGCGCCGCCGCCCCGGCCGCCTCCGGTTCGGGCTTGAGGCGCTCGGCTTCTTCCAGCTCGTCCCGCCAGAGCAGGTCCTCGAGGTCGCTGCGCAGCAGCTCTTCATCCCCGTAACCCTCGTCATCCGGTTCGCCCTCGTCCTCACCGAGATCGGCGGCGATGCGGTCGGCGGGCGTCGCGCGGGGTTTCCCCGCCGCGCGGCGTCTGGGCTCCGCGGGCGGCGCCTGCACCAGCGTGGGTGCGGAAACCCCGAGCGGCAGCTCGGCCACGCCCTCCAGCAGCGCCGAAGGGGGGAAGAGCAGCAGGATGCGCCCGGCGGTGGTCTGGGCGAGCTTGACCACCAGCGCCCCGAGCAGCACCGCCCGCCCGCGCTGGCCCTGGAGCGCGCGCACGAGCGCGCCGGGCTCGAGCGTCTCGGGCTTGAAGGCATCGGGCTCGCCCTGCGGCTGCAGGGTCTGACCCAGGAAGCGCCCGAGCGTATCCGCCAGCGAAAGCGCGATCTGCTGCTCGGTCGGGGTGAACTCCGGCTTCTCGAAGTTGGCCATCAGGTACGGCCGGGATGCCCCGAACGCCAGCTCCAGGTAGTGGTACAGCAGGCGCGGCGTGATCTGCATATAGAAGGGCGCCCGCGCGAGGCTGTCGTTGAAGCGGAACGACAGCCCGTTCGGCAGCAGCCGGTCTTCCAGCGCCCCAGGCGAGAGCAGCTCGACCGACTCCACGTACACCAGCGAGCGCACCGAAAGAAAGCGGTTCAGATGGAAGCTGACGAAGTCGCTGTAGACATTCAGCAGGCCGTAGATGTTGGTCTTTTCCTGGCCGGGCACCGCGCCGCCGCGCTGGACGGCGTAGTGGCTGTGGCAGAGGCGCGCCAGATTGCGGTCGCGCACTTCGAGCTGGGTGGTCAGCTCCTGGAACTCCTCGGCCGAGAGGAGGTTCAGCAGCGCCTGCACCAGCGCCAGCCCCCGCCGCGCCGAAGGCTCCTCGCGGGAAAGCTCCTCGCCCACCTGACGCAGGGTCGGGGAGATCTGCCGCAACGCATCGACGAGCAGCTCCTCCTGGAGCGGGTTCGGGTTGTCCTCGGGTTCGAGATAGGAGATGCGGCTGAGCACATCGGCCTGCTGCGCCGCCGAGAGCGCCTGCAGGTACTGGCGGGCCAGCCCCTGTTCCCCCAGCCAGTTGAGCACGAACGCCGCGGTCTGGGGATGCTCGCCCCAGAGCCAATCCGTGACCTTGGCCGGCTCCTCGGTCAGAAACCTGCGGCGCAGTGCCACCAGCGTGCGAGGGACGGTGCGGGTGACCATGGCCAAACCCACCTGCTGAGATGCCGCGGCTCGCGGGCGGGCCCGGCACACGATGTCGTCGCATAGGCCGTCGCATGGGCCGTAGCACGGTGCGAGCGGCAGGAGACCCCGCGATCGCCGGGGCCGAGAGGCCAGCGTACCGGGGCCGGTCAGGCTTGGTCAACCCGAAGGCTGCGGCAACGCCGCATCCTGCGCCGGCGGTTGCGGCCGCGCCGTGTCCGGCGTTACAGGGCAGGCCGCACCGCCCCGTCAGACCCGCGCCGGCCGGGCGCCTGCGCGCGCCGGTGTGAACGCGGGGGCGGTGCGGCCGCTCCCGCACATCCGCCGCCGGTCCGCCTGCGCGGGACCGTAACACGACATCGTCGGTTGCACTTGAACCGTGATCCGGCTATATCGCGACCACAGATCAAGGGGGACATCCCGTGCGATCCGACCCGCGCAGCAGCTCGCCGGCACCAGGCCCAGGGTTCGCGCTCCGACTCGATGCCGCGCGCCCCGGGGCGGGCGTGATGCCATGAAATACAGGAGTGGAACCCATGGGTAACCCGCCGCAACCCGCCGCTCCACCCCCTCCGGTGCACCGGCACCCGCTGCGCTGGAGCCTGCTGCTGGCCGGCGGCTATGCGGTGCTGTCATCCGCATGGCATGCGGTGGCCCACGTCGTCGCCGACAGCGCCGAACGTGCTGGCGGCGATCCACTCCTGATGGACATCTTGATGGACGCGGCATCCCTTGCCGTATCCGCCTTGGTGCTCCTTGCGATCGTGTACTGGCTGCTGCGGAAGAGCCAGGCCCAGGACCGCGCCGTGGCCGCCGGCCAGCGCCTGCTGCGGGCGGTGATCGACGTGCTGCCTCAGGCGATCTACGTCAAGGGCCTGGACGGGCGGTTCCTGCTGGGCAACGCGCGAGCGGCGGCGCAGCATGGGCTCACCCTCGAGCAGTATGTTGGGCGGCGTTTCGGGGATCTGCCCGATGTCGGTCCCGAACGGGCCGCACGAGCGCTAGAACACGACCAGCGGGTGCTCGCGACCGGCCGCCCCAGCGAAGACCCCGCGGTGGAATTCACCCGGCCCGATGGCAGCCCGGGCGTGCGGCGCGTCTACAAGGCACCTCTGCTCGATGAGCGCGGCCGCGTTTCGGCCGTGGTCGGCGTCGCGGAAGACATCACCGAGCGCCGCCAGCAGGAGGAACGGCTCCGCCAGAGCGAGGAGCGCTACCGCAGCCTGGTCGAGGGTTCGATCCAGGGGATCACCATCGTGCAGGACTGGCAGCGCGTGTACTGCAACCGCGCCTTTGCCGAGATGCTGGGCCATGAGCGGCCCGAGGAGCTGATCGGCAAGCCCGTCTCCGATTGGCTCTCGCCGGAGGTTCGCCAGGCGCGCCGCGCACACAGCCATGCGTTGCTGCGCGGCGAGATCGAACCGACCCTCAGCACATTCAGCGGCCGGCACCGCAGCGGCCGGGACATCTGGGTGCAGGCGTTGAGCCAGGTGGTGAGCTGGGAAGGCCGCCCGGCTCTGCAGGCGACATACCAGGACATCACCGACCGCCACCGGCAGGAGGAGCAGCTCCGCCAGAGCGAGCAACGCTTCCGCGACCTCGTGGAGGGCTCCATCCAGGGGGTCGTCATCACGACCGAAAACCGGATCGTGTTCTGCAACCCGGCCTTCGCCCGTATCTTCGGGTATGACGACCCGCAGGAGCTGCTCGGCCGCTCGCATATCGATGAGCTGACCGACCCCGAGGACCGGGCCCGCCTCCACGCCTACCGCGAGGCCCGCTATGCGGGCCTGCCCGCGCCCACGCACCACGACTACCGGGGCGTGCGCAGAGACGGCACCCGGATATGGCTGGAGCGGCAGCCGCAGTTGATCCAGTGGCAGGGCGCCCCCGCCGTGCTCGCCGCCGTGATGGACATCACCGAGCGCAAGCGTGCCGAGGAGGCGCTTCGTCAAAGCGAGGAGCGCTTCCGGGGTCTTGTGGAGAACTCCATTCAGGGCATATCCATCGTTCAAGATGGCAGGCGCGTGTTCTGCAACCGCGCGTTTGCGGAAATGCTGGGCTACCAGCGACCCGAGAATCTGACCAACCGGAATGACATCAAGTGGGTCGCGCCCCAGGACGCAGAGCGTCTGCGCGCCCACAGGGAGGCGCTGCTGCGCGGCGACGTAAGTCCGGTGCGCCATACCTTCACAGCCGTGCGCCGCGACGGCACGCAGTTCTGGGTGGATGCACTGACGCAAGTCGTACCGTGGGAGGGCCGGCCAGCGTTGCAGGCGGCCTGCATCGACGTCACGGAGCGGCATTCCCA
Organism: Candidatus Lambdaproteobacteria bacterium; assembly: GCA_016204605.1. Classification (GTDB taxonomy): domain Bacteria; phylum SAR324; class SAR324; order SAR324; family JACQKK01; genus JACQKK01. The sequence goes on along the minus strand of JACQKK010000117.1, from coordinate 11,856 downwards.
GGAAGAACAGCGCCGCCAGAGCGAGGAGCGCTACCGCAACCTCGTGGAGCATTCGATCCAGGGCATCACCATCGTGCAGGATGACCGGCGGGTGTTCTGCAACCGCGCCTACGCGGAGATGCTGGGCTACGAACGGCCCGAGGAGCTGATCGGCCGGGCAACGGCCGATTGGGTGGCGCCCGAGGACCTGGAGCGCCTCCGCTCCCGCCGCGAGGCGATCCTGCGCGGCGCGGCGCGACCCGGACGAATCGTCGTCCATGGCATCCGCCGCGATGGGCGGGAAATCTGGGTCGAGGCGCTGGGGCAGGTGGTGACCTGGGAAGGCCGCCCGGCGCTGCAGACGGCCATGATCGACATCACCGACCGCCACCGGCAGGAGGAGCAGCTTGCACAGAGCGAGGAACGCTACCGCAACCTCGTCGAGCGCTCGATCCAGGGCATCAGCATCATCCAGGACTGGCGGCGGGTGTTCTGCAACCGCGCCTTTGCCGAGATGCTGGGCTACGAGCGGCCCGAGGAGCTGATCGGCCAGCACAGCATCGGCTGGGTCGCGCCCCAGGAGCGTGAACGGGCGCGCGCACGCGCCGAAGCGCTCCTGCGCGGCGAGGCCCGGCCTGAGTCGCACACGTTCGCGGGGTTGCGTCGCAATGGCACGCAGTTCTGGGTGGAGGCGCTGACACAGGTGGTCGCCTGGGAGGGCCGACCGGCCCTGCAGGTGGCCTGCATCGACGTGACCCGCAGCCACGAGCTCGAGCAGCAGCTCCAGCAGTCGCAGAAGCTGGAGGCGATCGGCTCGCTGGCCGGCGGCGTGGCCCACGATTTCAACAACATGCTCTCGGTGATCCTGAGCTATACCGACTTCGTGGCCGAGGCGCTGCCGCGCGAATCTCCGGCCCAGGCCGATCTGGCCGAGGTGCGCAAGGCCGGCCAGCGCGCGGCGGGGCTGACCCGGCAACTGCTGGCGTTCAGCCGGCGGCAGGTGCTGGAGCTGCGCGTGCTCGACCTGAACACGGTGGTGGGGGAGATGGAGAGGATGCTGCGCCGGCTGATCGGCGAGGACATCGAGCTCGTCACCCTGCTCGATCCGGGGCTGGCCTCGATCAAGGCGGACCCCAGCCAGATCGAGCAGATCATCATGAACCTGGCCGTCAACGCCCGCGACGCCATGCCGACCGGCGGCACGCTGACCATCGCCACCACCAATGAGCACCTGGACGCGCAGTACGCCCAGGCCCACGTGGCGATGCGGCCGGGCGATTACGTGCGGCTGACCATCAGCGACACCGGCATCGGCATGGAGGAAAGCGTGCGTGCGCGCATCTTCGAGCCGTTCTTCACCACCAAGGAGATGGGCAAGGGCACGGGGCTGGGCCTCTCGACGGTCTACGGCATCGTCAAGCAGATGGGGGGCAGCATCTGGGTCTACAGCGAGCCGGGCCAGGGCACCGCCTTCAAGCTGTACTTCCCGGTCGTGGCCGACCTGCCCGCGTCGACCAGGAGCCCGGGGCAGCCGATCGCCGGTTCCCGGGGTCGGGAGACGATCCTGGTGGTCGAGGACGACGCGGGCGTGCGCAGCGCCCTGTGCCGCATCCTGCGCAATCACGGCTACCCCGTGATCGAGGCGGCGGCCGGCGCGGAGGCGCTGCGGCTCCGCGAGGCCCAACCGGGGCCGATCCAGCTCCTGCTCACCGATGTCGTGATGCCCGCCATGAGCGGGCGCGAGCTGGCCCAGATCGTCCAGCGGCGCTGGCCCGCCACCCGCGTGGTCTACATGTCGGGCTACACCGACGATGCCATCGTCCGCCACGGCGTGGAGCAGGGGATGGCGTTCCTGGAGAAGCCGTTCACGGCCCAGACGGTGCTGCGCAAGATCCGCCATACGCTCGACGAGCCTTGAACCCGCCCGCGCGCGGGTGGGGCAAAAGTTCTGGGGGCTGCATCGACCGTCCCACCCTTGAACCCGCCCGCGCGCGGGGGCGGCACCATGCGGGGCATGTCTGCCAACCGGCGGGGTGAGTGATCATGGGCAACGGGCGCACCGAGCGCTATGAAGCCGGTCGGAATGTGCGGACTCCGGAGGCCGTCCAATAGCAGACTCCTCGCGGAGCCTGTCCTGAGCCTGTCGAAGGGCTCGGGGTGACAAGGTCGTGTCAATGCGAGCGGAGCGAGAAATCTGCTGTTGTGGATTTGCAACCCTTTGAAATGTAACGACTGCGCGAGTTTCTTGAGCGGTTGCCGAGAGGCCCGCCGGCGGAGCCTATGCCAGTGCGATCGAGCGCAGCAGGCTGATCTGGTCCAGCACCTTGCCGGTGCCGAGCGCCACGCAGGAGAGCGGGTCCTCGGCCTGGATGATGGGCAGCCCCGTCCGCTCGCGCAGCAGCATGTCGAGCCCCCGCAGCAGCGAGCCGCCGCCGGCGAGCACGATGCCCTTGTCGACGATATCGGCCGCCAGCTCGGGCGGGGTGCGTTCGAGGGCGTTCTTGACGGTCTGCACGATGCCGTCATAGACCTCGGAGAGGGCGGTGCGGATCTCCGCATCGTTCAGGGTGAGGGTCTTCGGGACGCCGGTCACCAGGTCGCGCCCCTTCACCTCGTGGGTGCGGGGTGCGCCGCTGGCGTAGGCCGAGCCGATGCGGATCTTGATCTCCTCGGCGGTGCGTTCGCCGATCAGCATGTTGTACTGGCGCTTGATGTACTGCGCGATCGCGTCGTCCATGCGGTCGCCGCCGATGCGCGCCGAATCGCAGTAGACGATGCCCGCCAGCGAGATCACGGCCACTTCGGTGGTGCCGCCGCCGATATCGACGATCATGTTGCCGCTGGCCTCGGTGATGGGCAGCCCGGCGCCGATCGCGGCGGCCATGGGCTCGACGATCAGGTACACCTCTTTCGCGCCCGCCGATTCGGCCGATTCGCGCACGGCGCGCTTTTCCACCTGGGTGATGCCCGAGGGCACCCCGATGATGATGCGCGGCTTGAACTTGATGAACGAGTTCTGCCGCTGCACCTGGCGGATGAAGTAGCGCAGCATCTCCTCGGCGATCTCGAAATCGGCGATCACGCCATCGCGCATCGGGCGGATGGCGTGAATGGTGCCCGGCGTACGCCCGAGCATGGTCTTCGCTTCGGCGCCCACGGCCAGCACCTTCATCCCGCCTTTCGCATCGCGCTTGACCGCCACCACCGAGGGCTCGCGGATCACGATCCCCTGCCCGCGCACGAACACCACCGTGTTCGCGGTGCCCAGGTCGATCGCGATGTCGCAGGAGAACCAGTCCCGGAGTCGCCTTAACGGATTCATCACAGCACAATCTCCTCGGAACTCGTCGCGGGAACCCGGCGCTGCCGGGTGGATCGTACGCTCGCGCGCGCCGTGCCGTCGCTGGCGCCCGCTCCGCCGGCGTCACCGGCCAAGCGCCGCAACCTGCTCGCGCGCTGGAGCGGCATCGCCCGTCAGCCCGGCCTCGCCGCCGCGCCGGAGCCCAGTTTGCCCATGAAGTAGTCCAGCACCGCCAGCCGGTCCTGCCCCCAGAACAGGCGGGTGCCGTTCAGCACGAAGGTCGGGGCCCCGAACGCCCCCAGCCGGATCGCCTCATCGGTGCTTCGCTTCAGCACGTCCTTGACTTCCTGGCGCTGCGTGCCCGCCACCAGGGATTTGCCATTCAGGCCGGCGCCCGTCAGCAGCCGTTCCACGACCTCGGGACTGGCCAGATCGAGGTTTTCCGCCCAGGCGCCCCGGAACAGGGCATGCACGGCACGCACCCGTTCGTCGCCCGGGGGCACCTGGAGCGTCGCCCGTTCGGCGAGTACCGGGTTGAACAGAAACTCCGTGCGCTCCCGATAGGGAATGCCGAGCATTTCCGTCAGGTTCCTCAAGTCCTCCAGCACGTACGGGCGCTTGGTCGGATTCCCATAGGGCGCCGTGATGCCGGCCTCCTTGAACAGCCCCCCGAGCACGATCGGCTCCCAGCGCAACTCGGCCCGGTGTCGGCGGCAGATCTCCTCGATCTGGCGCGACGCGATGTAGGAGTACGGGCTGCCGTAGTCGAAATAGAACGTGACGGTGGTCTGGCTCATCGCGGCGGGTATGGAGGTGCGCTCAACGTGCACCGTATACCGTATCCTGTCCCCGCCGACAACACAACGGATGGCCGGGCCGGTTGCGCAGGGCAGTGGCAAGGCCGGTCGCCGGCGCGACTCGGCGATGCCCCGCGGCGGGGCGCATCGCCTGAGTTCGGATGCGCAGCGACGCTTGCGTGAATGGCGAAGGAACCGCTAAAATAACAAGATTTACAAGAAGGCGACCCCGCCCCACGCGATCGGATCGTGGGGCACGGCTTCACTGGCTCAGGCGCTCATGCATCGGAACGACATTCGCAACGTGGCCATCATCGCCCACGTGGACCATGGCAAGACGACCCTGCTCGATGGCCTGCTGCGGCAGACCCACACCGTCGAGACCCGCAAGGCGCCGGAAGAGCGGATCATGGACCGCAACGACCAGGAGCGCGAGCGCGGGATCACGATCCTGGCCAAGAACACCGGGATCGCCCACGGCGAGTGCTTCATCAATATCGTCGACACCCCCGGCCATGCCGACCTGGGCGGACAGGTCGAACGCATCCTGAACATGGTGGATGGGGCGCTGCTGCTCGTGGACGCCTTCGACGGGCCGATGCCGCAGACGCGGTTCGTGCTGTCGAAGGCCCTGGCGATGGGACTCACGCTGATCGTGCTCATCAACAAGATCGACCGGCCGGGCGCGCGCCCGAAGGAGGTGCTCAGCGCCGTGTACGACCTGTTCATCGACCTGGGGGCCGATGAGAAGCAGCTCGAGTTCCCCGTCCTCTACACCTCGGCCAAGCTGGGCTACGCGCTGCGCAAGCCCGAGGATGCGCCGGTGGACCTGACCCTGCTGCTGGATACGATCGTGGCGCGCGTGCCGCCGCCGGAGGGCTCCCCCGACCTGCCGCTCCAGTTCATGGTGAGCGCGGTCGAGTACGACCCCTACCTCGGCCGGCTGCTGATCGGCCGGGTGCGGCGGGGCAGGCTGGCCCTCGGCCAGCAGGTGGCGCACCTGGCCCGCGACGGCGCCCTGCACACGGGCAAGGTGACCCAGCTCTTCGGCTTCCGCGGGCTCGAGCGCGACCCGCGCACCTCGGCCGCCGCGGGCGACGTGGTGGCGGTGGCGGGGGTGCCCGACGCCACCGTGGGCGAAACCCTGGCCGATCCCGAGAATCCCGAGTCGCTGCCGGGCATCACGGTGAGCCAGCCCACGGTGACGATGACCTTCCGCGTCAACGATTCGCCCTTCGCCGGGCAGGAGGGCAGGTACGTCACCAGCCGCCACCTGCGCGCGCGGCTGGAACGCGAGCAGCTCTCCGACGTGGCGCTCGAGGTGGAGGAGGCGGAGCAGCCCGACGAGTTCCGCGTCTCCGGGCGCGGCGTGCTGCACCTGAGCATCCTGATCGAGAACATGCGCCGCGAGGGCTACGAGCTGGCCGTCTCCCGGCCGACCGTCATCGACCGCGTCGTCGACGGCCAGCGGCAGGAACCGGTCGAGGAGCTGATCCTGGACCTGACCGAGGCCTCGATGGGGGCGGTGATGGAGGCGCTGGGGCCCCGCAAGGCCGAGCTGCTGCACATGACACCGCTCGGCAACGGACGCATGCGCTTGCAGTACAGCATCCCCACCCGCACCCTGATGGGTTTCCGCTCTGAGTACCTGACGCTGACGCGCGGCGAAGGCATCATGACCCACGCCTTTCTCGCCTATCAGCTCCACAAGGGCGTCGTGCGCAACCGCAAGCGCGGGGTGCTGATCTCGATGGGCGAAGGCGAGGCGGTGGCCTACGCGATCTGGCAGCTCCAGGAGCGCGGCACGTTCATCGTGCCGCCCCACACGCGCGTGTACGGGGGCATGATCGTCGGCTTCCACAGCCGCGAGAACGACCTGGTGATCAACGTCCTGCGCAAGAAGCAGCTCACCAACGTGCGCGCGTCGGGCCACGACGATGCGATCCGCATCGTGCCGCACCTGGCGCTGACGCTGGAGCAGTCCCTCGAAATCATCGAGGACGACGAGCTGGTCGAGGTCACCCCCGCATCGATCCGGCTGCGCAAGCGCATCCTGAACACCTCCGAGCGCGAAGCCCTGGCCAAGCGCAACCGCACCGGCTGAGCGCGGCATGGGGCGGGCGCGGGGCTCCCCTCCGCGGGAGTCCGCACTGCGCATCCAACACGGCGCATCGCAAGCAGGTCGCAAGTGCGAGAACGTGGTCTGGCGTTCGCCCCCCGGGCGAACGGCACGGCGGGAACCGGTTGGGGGGCCGAAGCGGTGGGGAGGCCACCGCCTCGGGTCAGGTCATGGCGTGCTGCCGGTGCACCGCATCAGACGGGGTGCACCTTTTTCGCGGCGGGGCCTTTCGCGCCCTGCTCGACATCGAATTCCACCGCCTGTCCTTCATGCAGGGTCCGGAATCCTTCCATGACGATTTCGGAGTGGTGGCAGAACAGGTCCTTTCCCCCGTCATCCGGCGTGATGAACCCGTAGCCCTTGGCATCGTTGAACCATTTCACTTTTCCTTGCACTGCGACCCTTCTGAATCGGGAACCATCCCCTTCCCGAACCTCCGGAAAGACTCTTTGCTGGAATGTAAAGAGGGGCTTGGGAGACGGTTCAATTAGCGCCCGGTCGATATCTACACGATTTTCGAAAAACAAGCTATTTCCCGATCCGCCCATCGGCGCTCCTGCGGGGGATTCACGCCGATCGCCCAGGGGAGCCGAGGAGCGCGGCCCGGTTGCATTTCCGCGAGCGTCCGGGCAGCAATAGATGCCGGCGCAGGGCGACGCACGGTTCCATCCACTGCGTCGCCCCGTGCCGCGGCGGGGAGGCAGCCATGCTGAGCCTGGAGCACGTCGTCAAGCAAATGGGCAGCGTTCGGGCGATCGACGATCTCTCGCTGGACGTGCCCGAAGGGATGCTGTTCGGCCTGCTCGGCCCCAACGGCGCGGGCAAGACCACGCTGCTGCGGCTGGTGATGGGGCTGCTGCGGGCGGATTCGGGCCGGATCACCCTGTTCGGCCGCCTGCCCCCCACCGACCCCGCGGTGCCTCGCCTGCTGGGCTACATGCCCCAGCAACTCGCGGTCTACCCGGGCCTGTCCGTGGTCGAGAACATCGCCTTCTACGGCCACCTCTACGGCATCGCCGGCGCCGAGCTGCGCCGCCGCACCGAGCGGCTGCTGGAGATGGTCGAGCTGACGCCGCGCCGCAAGTCGCCCGTGGGGCAGCTCTCGGGGGGCATGGTGCGCCGGGTGATGCTCGCCACCACCATGGTGCACCAGCCGCGCCTGCTGATCCTGGATGAGCCCACCGCGGGGGTGGACCCCCTGCTGCGGCTCAAGTTCTGGGAGTGGTTCGGCGACCTGCGCGCCAAGGGCACCTCGATCATCGTCACCACCCACCACATCTCCGAGGCCAGCCGCTGCCATCGGGTGGTGTTCCTGCGCGCCGGGCGGGTGCTGGAGCAGGGCCCGCCGGGGGAGCTGATGGCCCGCTATGGCAGCGCCGACCTCGAGGCCGCGTTCGTGGCCGCCACCCGGGGCGCCGAGTCCAATTCCGCCGCCGGGGTGCAATGAGCGCCTACTGGATCGCGCTGCGCATCGTGCAGGAGATTCTGCGCGACCGGCGCACGGTGGCCTTCATCCTGCTCGTGCCGCTGGTCGTCATGACGCTGGTCTACTACGCCGTCTCCGAAGACGAGCAGGGCAAGCTCGGCGTCATCTCCCGCGGCACGGCCCGGCTGTTCGAGGGCGACCTCGTGCGCGCGCTCGAGGATGAAAAGGACGTGCGGCTGGTGACCCTCCCCATCCCCGACGACGAGGCCGATCCCGCCGTGATCGAGCGGCGCATCCGCGAGATGCTCCGCCTGCGCCAGGCGGATGGCGTGCTCTATCTCGACGAGAAGCTGCTGCTGGACCGCTTCGATGGCCGGCAGGGCAAGCTGAACCTCTACCTGGAGGGCTCCCGGCCCACGGTGACCGCGCTCGTGCTCAAGGCCATCTCGGGGGCGATGGACGACCTGGCGGCGGCCATGCCCGTCGTGATCGACGCCTCCTGCTCGGCCGCCTGCGCGAACTCGGTCAACAACAAGGCCATGCAGCTGGAGAAGCACTACCTGTACGGCTCCGAGGACTACCGCACCATCGATTTCTTCCTGCCCGTCTTTCCCCCGTTCTTCGTATTCTTCTTCACCTTCATCCTGGCGACGGTGACGTTTCAGCGGGAGCGGCTGCGGGGGACGCTCGAGCGGCTGCTGATCGCGCCCGTGGGGCTGCCCCAGGTGGTGCTGGGCTATGTGGGCGGCTTCTTCCTGTTCTCGGGCGTGCAGGCGGCGATCATCCTCGCCTTCGTGCTGGCGCTGCTCGGCTTTGCGGTCACCCCCGCCCAGGTGGGCTCGATCGTCGCGGTGACGGCGCTGATGCTGGTGATCGCGCTGCTGTTGGGGCTGACCCTGAGCTTCACGGCGCAGAGCGAGTTCCAGGCCGTGCAGTTCATTCCGCTGGTGATCCTGCCCCAGGTGTTCCTGAGCGATCTGATCTGGGATATCAACGCCTTTCCCCTGCCCTTCCAGTGGCTCTCGTGGGTGTTGCCGCTCACCCACGCCAACGCCGTGATGCGCAACGTGCTGCTGAAGGGGCAGCCCCTGTGGCAATCGTGGCCGCCCCTGCTGACCCTCACCGGCTTCGGGCTCGCCGTGCTGGCGGCGCTGGCGCTGATGACCCGCCGCAAGCACGCGCTGGGCGGCGCCGAGTAGGCCCCGCAGCGGCGTTCGTCGCGGGGAGCCGCTGCTGCGCGACGCCCGCGATGCCCCCCCCGGGGACGCGGCCGTGCCGGCCAGCCGCCCCGGCACCCGTATCCGTGCGCCCCTGCGGAGCGGCTGCCTCCCGTGTCATACGCCCCGAGGTGCCGCAGCGTCGTCCCCACCCCTGCCCCTCCCCACCAGGTGGGGAGGGGTTCGGGCGTTCACGACCTTACTGCTGCCGCAGCCTCATCCCTCTCCACCTGGTGGCGGGAGGTACCGAGGGGGTGAGGACGCCAAGCATGTGCCGCGGGTCGCCGGATCGCGAACCGCCACGGTCCGCAACGCCGCGAGTGGCGGCGCCTGCTGGGTCGTGCGCGGGGCCCGCCCTCTCCCGGGGCCAGTTCGGGAAACACGGTACACTGGAAGGCTTCCCCATCCGGCGGTTTCCGCAAATTGTGGAAGAAATGTGAATCAGTTCGCGGTATAGTGAAGCGACGGCAGGTCGGGCCCCGGCTCCCCTGCCTGCAGAGGCCCCCGGTGCGCGGGACGTTGCGGAAGGCCGGGCGCAGGGGTGTGCCGCCGGCCTACTTCGATCGGATGGGTGTCGGATGGACTACGCCTTCATCGGCGGCGGCAACATGGGCCGGGCGCTGGCTGCGGCGGTGATCGCGCGGGGAGTTTCGCCGCCCGGCAAGGTGCTGATCGTGGAGCCGCAGCGGGCCAGCCGCGACCTGGCGGCGGGGCTGAACTGCCTCGTGGTCCCCGCCGCAGACGAGCGCGTGGGCGCCGCCCATGCCGTGGTGCTGGCCGTGAAGCCGCAGAGCGCCGCCGCAGTGTTCCGCACGCTGCGCGCCCTGCTGAAGCCGCAGCAGGTGGTGATCTCGATCATGGCCGGCGTGACGCTGGCCACCATCCGCCAGGGGCTCGCTCACGAGGCGCTCGTGCGCGTGATGCCCAACACCCCCGCCCAGATCGGGCACGGCATGAACGTGTACTTCGCCCTGCCCGCGGTGAGCGAGGCGCAGCTCACGGCGGTGGTGGCGCTGCTCCGGTCCGCCGGCGAGGCCCTGGCGGTCGCCTCCGAGGATGCGATCGATGCGGCCACGGCGGTCTCGGGCAGCGGCCCGGCCTACGTGTTCTACCTGGCGGAGCACTGGATGCTCGCCGCGCAGCAGCTCGGCTTCACCGAGCGCGAGGCGGCCCAGCTCGTCCAGCAGACCCTCGCGGGGGCCGCGGCGCTGTGGAAGGCCTCGCAGCTTGCGCCGGCGACGCTGCGGGAACAGGTGACCTCGAAGGGCGGCACCACCGCCGCCGCCATGGAACAGTTCGAGGCCCGGCAGGTGGGCGACAGCTTGCGGGCGGGCATCGAGCGCGCCTACCGCCGGGCGAAAGAGCTGGCCGGCTGAGGCAGCGCGTGGGGTGGCCCCGGTGGCGGCGCCCTGGGCCGCCAATGGCGTTGAACCGTGGGAAGGTGCGGCATGAACGGGCGCGGCAACGGTGTTCCGGCAGACTATCGGCCACGGATCATGATCGTGGACGACTCGCAGGCCCACCTCGACATTCTGAGCCTGCTCATCGAGCGCGAGGGGCTGCCCTGCGATGTGGTCGGCATGAATTCCGGGCAGCAGGCGCTCGATTATCTCGACGGCCACACGGTGGATCTGATCCTGCTCGATCTCGTCATGCCCGAGCTGGATGGTTTCCACGTGCTGCGCATGGTCAAGGGGCGGCCCACCAGCGCCGATGTCCCGGTGATCATGATGTCGGTCAGCCAGGACACGGATGACGTGAAGCGGGCGTTCGAGATGGGTGCCGCCGACTTCATCGGCAAGCCCGTCATCACCTCCCTGCTGGTGGCGCGCCTGCGGGCGATCCTCGACACCCGTGCGCTGCAGATGGAGCTGCGCCGCAACAACCGGGTGCTGGAGACCACCAACCGGCTGAAGGACGAGCTGATCTCGATCTGCTCCCACGACCTGCGGGCGCCGCTCGCCGCCATCGAGCTGATCTGCCAGTTCCTGCGCGAGTCGTTCGCCGAGCGGCCCTCCGCCGTGCAGGAGCAGCTCATCAACCGCATCCTGAACCAGTCGGGGCTGGCACGGCGGCTGGTGGAGAATCTGCTGGACCTGAACCGGCTCGAGGAGGGGCGGCTGTTCGCGAACCCGGCCCTGTTTCTGGTGGGGACCCTGATGCGCGCGTGCGCGGAGGAGCTGGCGCCGGTGCTGCATACCCGCAACGTCGCGTTCCAGCTCCAGGCGCCCGACGACGACATCGTGTGCTACGGCGATCGGGAGATGATCGCCCAGGTGATCCGCAACCTGCTCGGCAACGCCTTCCGGTTCGCCCGCTCGCAGGTGATCCTCGCGGCCCGGATCGCCGACGGCGAGGAGCGCTCCTCGGCGCGGCTCGCGCTCTCCGTCCGGGACGATGGGCCGGGCATTCCGCCGGGGGCGGAGGCGCGCATCTTCGAAAAGTACAACCGCGTCGACGATCAGCGGGTCGGCAACGGCCTCGGCCTGTTCATCTCGCGGAGCATGGTGGAGCTGCATGGCGGCACCATCGCCGTCGAGTCTCACCCCGGTCGCGGCACGACCTTCACCGCCACGGTGCCGATGGTGTTCCGGCAGCACGATCTGCCCGACCTTTCCGCCTACAGCGACCTGCGCGTGGCGCTGGTCACCCCGTCCAAGACGGTGTTCACTGCCCTGGACCGGCTGCTGCTGGAAAGCGGCCTGGTGAATGTCGAGGCCGCCGGCGGCGACTGGCTGACCACGACGCCGAACGGGACGGCCGCCGGGCTGGCGATCGTCGATCTCGATTCGGGCGCCGTGAACGGGTTCGTGCTGGCCAAAGCCATGGCCGCCCAAGGCCTCGCCCGGCATTGGGTGCTGCTCGGGCAGCCGCAGCGGCTCGATGCGCTCGAAGGCCTGCCCGCCGCGGGGGTCTCGCGCCTGGAGACGCCCTTGAACCCGGCGCAATTGCTTGGTCTAATCGAAGCGCTGGCGCATGCGGCCGAGCCGCATGCGCCCGCAGTGCTGAGCGGGAGC
>JACQKK010000108.1 GCA_016204605.1 Candidatus Lambdaproteobacteria bacterium | reverse complement strand
GGCGAATGCGGCGCGTGCGCGCCGCATTCGCGCTCCGGGGTGCAGGGGGGCTCTCACCCCCGCCGGGGCTCATGGGGCGGAGCCTCATGGAGCGAGGCTCGTCACGCCTGCTTTGCGGTCCTTGAGGCGCCAGACGAGGCGCAGGCCGCTCCAGGTCTCGTCGATGGCGCAGACCTTGTTGTCCACCAGGCCGGCGGCGAGGGCCATGGCCCGGATCACATCCTCGGTCAGGTCGGTGGCAACCCTGCTGGCCCTCTTGGGCCACGCGATCCAGAGTCCGCCTGCCCGATCCATCTCCCGGGCCAGGTCACCGAGCCGCGCACCGAGGTCGGTCGCGCGCTTCGTGAAGAACACGATCACCTGGGCGCCCGCACTGCGGGGCGCATCGAGCCGCACGCCTTCGGGCAGCGGATCGAGCAGGGCCACGAAGCCCGGCGGCCCGTTCTCGATCGCCACGCGCGCGCCCGGCTTGATGCCGAGCTTCTTCCAGAGCGGAGTGCCCGAGTAGCCGGCCATGGAGTACCAATCCTTAATAATTCAAGACGATCGACGAAAGACGGATTTCTAACCAATTACCATTTTGTCACATTCAGTGAGGCATCATGTGCTGGATGAACAATCACGCCATTGTATTGGAAGTTGTTATTGATCTCCACGGCGATAGCGCAGAGTTCCTTTATCATTTCTAAGATAATAACGGGAAGGCTACTCATCGAAGCAAAGAAACCGATTGTCTTTCCCTTTCGGAAAATGAACCTAATTCCACGGAAAGTCATATCGTAATCATCCCCACTATATGTGGCGTACATGTGAAGCGAATTTCGCATATCGCCAAAGAACTTTAGAAATGCTGTGTCATCGCTAGCAGTTCGCGAATAGCTCGGGCGCAGCACGGGCATGATTGCCCTGGTCGCATCCGAAATTCGAATATGACGACCGATTTGGAACCGTTTTCTGGCTTTCTCATCAGGCCACACAACGCCAGAATTCGGCTCTGCAGCAACTTTCAACAGGCAAATCAAATATTGCTCAAATGCGAACCATGTGTCAACAAGTAGAGTTCTATTCAAAAATCGCTGGAATTGGCCGCGCTGAGGTCTGTTTGACTGCCAAGTGAAATAGAGATCGAAATTCCTTTTCTCGTCATGACTAATCCCGTCAATGCGCAATCTCTTTCCGGCTACAATGGAATCGGCGACGTGCTGGCTTGTCCATCCAAGCCAATAACAATTAAGGGCTCCAAGGACATCTCCGAAAAACAATTTTCTTGCGTCCTCGTTCGCGAACGTACTCGTGTCACGCGTAACTCCTACCAAATCCGATTCTCTCCAAATTGCTGCGACAAGTGCGGTCACTTGCTCGCGTGACAGTTCAATATCCTCGATGTTCATGCGCATCTGAACCTGTTCTCTGATTCATCTCAACGAAACATCACTCCCACTTGTGGTGGAACGTGCCGGCCTTGTCGAGGCGCTCGTAAGTATGGGCGCCGAAGAGGTCGCGCTGGGCCTGCACCAGGTTCTGGGGCAGGCGCGGCGAGCGGTAGGCGTCGTAGTAGCCGAGCGAGGCCGTCATGGCGGGGCAGGGGATGCCGGCCTGGGCGGCGAACCCCACCACGCGCCGCCAGCTCGCCTCGCGCGTGGCCAGCCCCTCGCGGAAGAAGGGGTCCACCAGCAGGTTCGGCAGGTTGGGGTCGCGCCCGAACGCCTCCTGGATCGACTTCAGGAACACCGCCCGGATGATGCAGCCGCCCTTCCAGATGCGCGCCAGCTCGGGGAACGGCAGCTTCCAGTCGCGCTCCAGCGAGGCCCGGCGCAGCATGGCGAAGCCCTGGGCGTAGCTGCACGTCTTCGACGCGTAAAGCGCGTCGCGCACGGCCTGCACGAACTCGCGCCTGGGCATGCCGGTCTGGACCTGCGCCGGGGCGCCGAGGGCCTTGGCCGCGGCCAGCCGCTCGTCGCGCACGGCGGAGAGCAGGCGCGCGTCCACGGCGGCGGTGATGGTGGGGATGGCCACCCCGAGCTCCATGGCGTCGATGACCGTCCAGCTGCCCGTGCCCTTCATGCCGGCGGAGTCCTTGATGGCGTCCACCAGCGCGCCCGCGCCCTGGTCGTCCCGCTCGGTGAAGATGCGGGCGGTGATCTCGATCAGGTACGATTCGAGCTCGCCCCGGTTCCACTCGGCGAAGGTGTCGTGCAGCTCGGCGTTGGAGAGGCCGCCCACGCGGCGGAGCAGGTCGTACGCCTCGGCGATGAGCTGCATGTCGCCGTACTCGATGCCGTTGTGCACCATCTTCACGTAGTGGCCGGCGCCGCCCGGGCCGATGTAGGTGACGCACGGGCCGTCGGCCACCTGCGCGGCGATCTTCCTGAGAGAGGGTGCCAGGTTGTCGTAGCCGGCACGGGGGCCGCCCGGCATCAGGCTCGGGCCGTGGAGCGCCCCCTCCTCGCCGCCGCTCACGCCCATGCCGGTGAAGTTGAGCTTTTTCGCGCGCATGGCCTTCTCGCGCCGGTCGGTGTCCTTGTAGTTCGAGTTGCCGCCCTCGACGATCACGTCGCCCGGCTCCAGCACCTCCCCGAGCTTCGCCAGCACCGACTCGACCGGCCTGCCGGCGGGCACCAGCACGAACACCTTGCGGGGGCGTTCGAGTTTGTTGGCGAGGTCCTTCCAGCCGCGCGCCCCCGTGACGCGCTTGCCCTGGCCCGGGCCGCCGAGGAAGCGCTGCACCGCGTCCTTGCTGACATCGAAGCCCACGCCCGAGAACCCGTTGCGTTCGAGGTTCAGGAGCAGGTTCGATCCCATCACGCCCAACCCGACCATCGCCACCTGGTACTTTTCCATGGGGAGTCTCCTGAGTGTGGGGGTTGCCAGTCGTTCGCGCGATTCAAGCGTTTGGAAAGTCGAATCCAAGTCGTCAGCGTTTGATCTGCCCCGCCGCCGCCCGGTCCATCACCAGCACGACATTCGCCGCCGGGTCGCGCAGCAAGGTCTGCGCGGGCAGGCGCTGGGAGTCGAGCGGGCCTTCCAGCACGTCGCGCAGGGTGGCGGCCTTCTCGGCGCCGGTGACCAGGAACACGACCTGCCGCGCCGCCTTGAAGACGGGGATGGTGAGGGTGAGCCGGCGCGTCCTGCCGTCGGGCGCAAGGGTGGCGACGCAGCGGTGCTTCGCCTCGGCGAGGGCGGGCCGGCCCGGGAACAACGAGGCCGTGTGGCCGTCGGGTCCCATCCCGAGCAGGGCCAGATCGAGCCGCCCCTCCGGTCCGAGCAGGTCGCGGACGAGCCGGCCGTAGTCGGCCGCGGCGACCTCGGGGTCGGCATCCTCCCCGCGCATGCGATGCACCTGCGGCGGCGCGGGCAGCCCATCGAGCAGGCTCTCCTGCACCATGCGGTGGTTCGAGTCGGCATGGTCGGGCGGCACGCAACGCTCGTCGCCATAGAGCAGGTGGATGCGGGGCCAGTCCTGATCGGTCGCCTGCGCCCACTGGCGGTACACGAGCTTGGGCGTGCTCCCCCCCGCCAGCGAGACCAGCGCCCGCCCTCGGGCGGCGATGGCTTCGGCGCAGGCGGCGCGCAGCAGGGCGAGGGCCGCGCGGGCGGCCTGCTCGGGGTCGGGTGCGACTTCCAGGCGCAGGGTCATGGGCTGCCTGTTCGGGACCTCTCAAGAAACTGGCCGCGTCGCGGGCATGTCTCGCGGATTGGCGATCATGCTCCGGAGCCGTTCTCCCTCCCCCCTTGCGGGGGAGGGACGGGGTGGGGGGTGCGCCGCCGCGGTCACCCCCACCCTACCCTCCCCCATCGAGGGGGAGGGATTACTGCCCTACGCCTCCATTGTGACTCGCGCCGACGTTTCATGCGCACCGGCGCGCAACGTCCATGGTCACTCACCCCCCGGCCCCCTCTCCAGCTTGGAGTGGGGGAGACTGCCGGGGCGGCGGAAGCCTATCGGCGGCTCGGCACATGCGAGCGTTCGGCCAAGGCTCGTTCGATCCGAGTCATTGCCGCGTCCAGCGCGGTTAACATCTCCGGATTGCGGAATCGCAAGATGCGAAATCCCATCCGTTCGAGTTGCTCCTGGCGCGCTGTGTCATGTTCGGTCGTGCTGTCATGCACGGCACCGTCGACATCGATGACCCGCTTGGCGTCAGAGCCGAAGACATCCACGACAAACCGTCCCAGGGGCATGCTGCCGTCTGAATCTGACCTGCTTTCGTGAAGCTTAGCGCATTTTGCACCGTGTGGGGCTGAGTGTGGCGGTCGAAGGGTTGGGGGGAGGTTCGTAGCGTGGGCCGAGGGCGTGTTTGCGGCGGTGCGTCGGGTTGCGGGAGGCAGGCAAGCGGGGCGAAATCCGGCCCGGCGTCGAGGCTCGGCCTGCACCGGCGAGGCGCGGGGGGTTGAGCGGGGGAACTCCCCCGCTCAGCCCCGCGCGAAGAAGGGGGGCGGCCCGCGTTCGTCGAGGCGGGAGAGCCCCTCGCGGCGGGCGATCTCGCGGGCCGCCTCGACCTCTTCGGGATAGAGCCAGCGGCTCAGCTCGGGAAAGCGGAGGGCGTGGAAGGCGGGGCGGTACTGGTCCATCAGGTTCACGTAGGTGGCCGGCGAGAGCTCGGTGGCGATCCAATGCAGGATGGCCCGGGTCTCGTCGAGATACCCCGGCATCACGAGGTGGCGCAGCAGCACGCCGCGCTCGGCCAGCCCGGTGGGCCCGAACCGGAGCAGGCCCACCTGGCGGTGCATCTCCGCGATGGCGACCCGCGCCACCTGCGGGTAGTCCCGCGCCCGCAGGTAGCGCGCACAGCTTCCCGGCGCCCAGAACTTGAAGTCGGGCATGTAGATATCCACCAGCCCGTCCATCAGGCCCAGGCTGGCGGGGCCGTCATAGCCGCTGGTGTTGTAGACGAGGGGCAGGCGCAAGCCTTGCTCGATGGCGTGCGGCAGCGCCTCGACGATCTGCGGCGCCACGTGCTCTGGGGTGACCAGGTTGATGTTGTGGCAGCCCTCCTCCTGCAGCCGCACCATCATGGCGGCGAGCTGGGCGGGGCGCACCTCGCGGCCGGCGGTCTTGTCCTGGCTGATGTCCCAGTTCTGGCAGAACACGCAGCGCAGGTTGCAGCGCGAGAAGAAGATCGTGCCCGAGCCCCGCGTGCCGCGCAGGCAATCCTCTTCGCCGAAATGGGCGAAGAAGCTGCTCACCGCCGCCCAGCGACCCGTATAGCAGGCGGCGGTGCGGCCCGCCAGCCGATCGACCCCGCAGTTGCGCGGGCAGGCGCGGCAGCCCTGCAGCTCCTCGCGGGCGCGCTCCACCTTCTCGGAGAGGCGGCCCGCGGCGTATGTCTCCAGGTATGCGGGTGCGAAAGCCATGTGGGGCTCCCGTGCCGGTCGCGGCCCGAGCGGAGGCAGGGCAGGGCAGGGCGGGTCGGGCCGGCCGTGGCGGCCTCAGCCGGCGGAGGGCGCTGCCCGCCACGTCTTGGGGTCCACCGGCTGCCTGTCATATTTCCCCATCCCCTGCACGAGGATGAAGCGGCACCGGGCGGGACCGTGGGGGGTGACCTCGTGGGGCTGGTTGGGGGGGACGACGTGGCTCTGCCCCGGCGTGAGCAGCGCACGCCCGGTCGGCCCCAGCAGCTCGATCGAGACGGTGCCCTCCAGGCAGAAGAACGTGTCGGTGATGGTGGTGTGGGTGTGCCAGGGGATGACGTCGCCCGAGTCGAGCGTGCGCTCCTGCACCTGGAGGTCGGCGGCGCGACCGAGCCAGTTCGTGTGGCCGGCGCGGCGATAGGTCTGCTCGGTCATGGCGGGGCTCCTCTCGCGGCGGATGGCGGGCGAGGGGGGAGCGGTCCCGCCCCACAGCGGATCGGTGCTCCCCCCTCGCCCTTCCTACCACGGGGAGGGACGCGACCCCAAGCGGCGGGAGCTGAGCATCGCGATTCGAGACTTCCGAACAAACGCGTCGCCACGGCGCGCCGCGCGACCTCACCCCCGCCGGCGGGCGCCCGCGCGCCCCCCCACCCCGGCCCTCCCCCGCAAGGGGGGAGGGAGCGAGGCTCCACTGAGCCGTGGTGGCCGATCCGGTGCTCCCTCCCTCTCCCCGGGGAGAGGGAGGGCCGGGGAGGGGGGCCGCCGCTAGTGAACTTCCGACCGCTGGTCGGCCTTCTTGCCGCGCACGAGCCGCCACAGCCACGCCAGCGGATCGTAGAACTCGCCGGCGACCCGCTCCTTGAGGGGGATGATGGCGTTGTCGGTGATGTGGATGTCTTCCGGGCACACCTCGGTGCAGCACTTGGTGATGTTGCAGTAGCCCACCCCGAACTGGTCCTTGATCTCGCGCAGGCGGTTCTCGGTATCGAGCGGGTGCATGGCCAGCGTGGCCAGCCGGATCATGAAGCGCGGCCCGGCGAACTCGTAGCGCCGGTGGTCCCGCAGCACGTGGCAGGTGTCCTGGCACAGGAAGCACTCGATGCACTTGTGGAACTCCTGGATGCGTTCCACGTCCATCTGCTGCATGCGGTACGTGCCGTCGGCCTCGCGCGGCTTGGGCTTGAACGGCTTGATGCGCTTGTTGATCTCGTAGTTCCACGAAACGTCGGTCACCAGGTCGCGGATCAGCGGGAAGCGCCGCATGGGCTCGACCACGATCGGCCTCCCGGCCGGAAGCGAATCCATCCGGGTCATGCACATCAGGCTGGGCTTGCCGTTGACCTCGGCGCTGCACGAGCCGCACTTGCCCGCCTTGCAGTTCCAGCGGCAGGCCAGGTCCGGCGCATCGTGGGCCTGGATGTGGTGGATCGCATCCAGCACGACCATGCCTTCGAACACGGGCACCTGGTAGTCCTTCAGCGCACCGCCTTCGATGGTGCCCCGGAATACCTTCAATCTTGCGTCGGCCATGGCATCACGCTCCTTCGGGTAGGGTCAGCAGGGCCTTCAATTCGTCGGGCATGTCCGGGCGCCGGGCGTGTTCGAGCTGCATCTCGCCGTTCCTGAGGCGCACCACGGAATTGACCTGCTCCCACTTCGTGACGGAATCGGGGTGATCTTCGCGGGTGTGTCCGCCGCGGCTCTCCTCGCGGTTGAGGGCACAGAGGGCCACCGCCTGCGAGACCGTCATCAGGTTGCGGAGGTCCACGGCATAGTGCCAGCCGGGGTTGAAGTGGCGACTGCCCTCCACCTTGACGTCGCGGTGGCGGGCCACGAGCTTCTTCAGGTTCTCCAGCCCCTGCTCCAGATCGGCCTTGTTGCGGACGATCCCGGCGCCCTCCTCCATCACGGTCTGCAGGTCGCGCAGCAGCGTGTAGGGATTTTCGGTGCCGTTGCCCTCGAACGGGGCGAGTGCGGTCTGTTGGGCCTCGCGCACCTGGCCCTCGTCGATCCTGGGGCCGCTGCTCCGATCCTTGGCGTACTTGGCGGCGTACTCGCCGGCGCGCTTGCCGAACACCAGCAGGTCGCTCAGGGAGTTGCCGCCGAGCCGGTTGGCGCCGTGCAGGCCGGCCGCCGCTTCTCCGGCGGCGAACAGCCCCTGCACCGTGCTCTCCTGCGTATCGGGGTTCACGCGGATGCCGCCCATCACGTAGTGGGCGGTGGGGCCCACCTCCATCGGCTGGCTGGTGATGTCCACGTCGCCCAGCTTCTTGAACTGGTGGTACATGCTGGGCAGCCGCTTCCTGATCACCTCGGCGGGGAGCTGGCTGTACACGTTCAGGAACGCGCCGCCGTGGGGCGAGCCGCGGCCGGCCCTGACCTCCGAGCGGATGGCGCGGGCCACCACGTCGCGGGTGAGCAGGTCGGGCGGGCGGCGGGCGTGCTTGTCGCCCTTGAGCCAGCGGGCGGCCTCCTCCTCGGTGTCGGCGGTCTCGGCCGCGAACATCTCGGGGATGTAGTTGAACATGAACCGCTCGCCCTTGCTGTTCTGCAGGATGCCGCCATCGCCGCGCACGCCTTCGGTCACCAGGATGCCCTGCACGCTCGGCGGCCAGATCATTCCGGTCGGGTGGAACTGCACGAACTCCATGTCGATCAGGTCCGCCCCGGCCCGGTAGGCGAGCGCCTGGCCGTCGCCCGTGTACTCCCAGGAGTTGCTGGTCACGCGGAAGGCCTTGCCGATCCCGCCCGTGCACAGCACCACCGCCTTGGCGCGGAAGACCACGAACACCCCGGTCTCCCGCCAGTAGCCGATGGCGCCCGCGATCCGATCGCCCTCCTTGAGCAGCTCGACGATGGTGCACTCCATGTACACCTGGATGCCCTGGTGGATGCCGTGGTTCTGCAGCGTGCGGATCATCTCCAGCCCCGTGCGGTCGCCCACGTGGGCCAACCGCGGGTAGCGATGGCCGCCGAAGTTGCGCTGCGAGATGCGGCCGTCGGGCAGCCTGTCGAACAGCGCGCCCCACTCCTCCAGCTCCTTCACGCGGTCGGGGGCCTCCTGGGCGTGAAGCTGGGCCATGCGCCAGTTGTTGAGCATCTTGCCGCCGCGCATCGTATCGCGGAAATGGATCTGCCAGTTGTCGCGGTCGTCGGCATAGGCCAGCGCGGCGGCCACGCCGCCCTCGGCCATCACGGTGTGGGCCTTGCCCAGCAGCGACTTGCAGACCAGCCCCACGGACACGCCTTCTTTGGAGGCCTCGATGGCGGCGCGCAGGCCGGCACCGCCCGCGCCGATCACGATGACGTCGTGCTCGCAGACTTCGTAGTTGTCCACTAGAGAATCCTCAGGTCGGTGATGACGCCCATCGAGACGAGCCGCACGTAGAGGTCGGCGAACCCGACCCAGTACAGGCTCACCCAGGCCCAGAGCATGTGGTGGTCGTTGAAGCGGGTCACGAGGCGCCAGAGCTGATGGCGCGGCTTGCCCAGGGCGACGCAGGAGTAGCAGTCGACGTTGCCGCCGACGAGGTGGCGCACGGAGTTGCACCCGAACGTGAAGAGCGCCAGCAGGATCGCGTTCACCACCAGCACGAGCGTGCCCAGCCCGATGCCGAAGCCGTCGGCGAAGAAGAAGGCCCGCACCGCGTCGTAGCTCAGGATGAACACGAACACGACGGCCAGGTACATGAAGAAGCGGTGCAGGTTCTGGAAGATGAACAATGCGCGCTCGCCGCGGTAGCTGTGGTTCAGGGCGCCCACCGCACAGGCGGGCGGGTTCCACATGAACGCGCGGTAGTAGGCTTTGCGGTAGTAGTAGCAGGTGAGCCGAAACCCGCCCGGCGCCCACAGGATCAACAGGGCCGGCGAAAATGGCCACCAGGTGAACGCGAAGTGCGGGGAGTAGAACGGCGAAAGGTAGGGGCCCCACTCGAAGTGCTCGCCCTGGAAGGCGGCCCACGTCGTGTACACGACGAACAGCAGCAGACCGGCGGCGGTCGCCATCGGCGCCACCCACCACAGGTCGCGACGGCTGGTATCGAACAAGGCAATCCGAGCCGGCTGGGCGGCGGTCGTTCGTTCCATGCGAATTCTCGGGGAAATAACGCGATGAGAGACGCGTTTTGAGACTTGCGGGCAGTTCTGATACCCTGGCGTCGTCAGGGCAAAGTCGCAGCAGGCGGCACAGAAGCCCGCCGGGGCCGTAGCGCGGCCCTGGCGTGAGCGGGTACCGTTAAACCAAATCGAGCCCACCCTGTCAAGGAGATCGTGTGCTGTGAGGCCGGAGAGGCTCATGCGCAGGCGATCGCCACGCTGGAACCCGCGGGAATCGCAGGTGCCAAACAGGCGGGACGGGTGGCAGGCAGGCGAGGCCGGTGGGAGGCCAGCGACGCCGGCGGCAACTTTGCGGGAGGCGCCATGATCGTGCGTGACGTCATGAATCCAAATCCGGCGACGATCGGCCCCGATCAGACGCTGGCCGACGCGCTCGACGCGATGGCGACGCACCGGGTCAAGCAGCTCGTCGTGGTGGAGAGCGGTGGGCGCTCGATCGGCATCCTCTCCGATAGCGACCTGGCCCGCTTCGCGAACCCGGCCGGCATGACGCGGGCGCAGTGGCAGGCCGCCAAGGTGCGCACCCACATGTCGAGCGAGCTCTACTCGATCGGCAGCCAGATGCCGCTCAAGGAGGCCGCGCAGCAGCTCCTGCGCATGGGGGTGAGCGCCCTGCCCGTCGTCGACAACGGCGCGCTGGTGGGCATCCTGCGCGAGACCGACTTCGTGGCTTACATGGCCCGCTGAGCGAGCCCGACCGGCATGGCTCGCTAAGCGAGCCCGACCGACACGGCCCGCTAAGCGAGCGCCGCGGGCATCGCTCCGCCCGCGGCCCAGTCGAGCAGCTCGACGGTGTGCACCACCGGCAGCGGCGTGTAGCGGCCGATCTGCTCCATGCAACCCAGGTTCCCCATCGCCACCGCCTCCGGGCGCACCAGCGCGATGGCCTCGCCCTTCTGCCGACCCAGTTGCGCGGCCACGTGCGGCTGGAGGATGTTGTACGTGCCCGCGCTGCCGCAGCAGAGGTGACCCTCCGGAACTTCGACCAGCTCGAACCCCGCCGCGCGCAACAGGTCGCGCGGCTGGCGGCGCACCTTCTGCCCGTGCTGAAGGGAGCAGGCGTCGTGGTAGGCCACCTTCAGGGGGCGCGGCGCGCGGGCCCCGGCGGGCCAGCCCAGCTCCGCGAGGAACTCCGTGATATCGCGGGTAAGCGCGGCCACGCGCACGGCCTGCGGCGCCGCTTCCGGGTCGTCGCGGAAGATGTGGCCGTAGTCCTTGACCACGCTGCCGCAGCCCGAGGTGTTGATGAGGATGGCATCGAGCCCGGCGCCGGCCAGCTCCCGGCTCCAGAGCGCGATGTTGCGCCGCATGTGCGGCAGGCTGCCGGGCCGGTCCCCCATGTGATAGACGAGCGCGCCGCAGCAGCCCTGGCCTGCCGGGATCACGACCTCGCAACCCAGCCGCGTGAGCAGGCGCACCGTGGCGGCGTTGATGTGCGGCCCCAGCACCTGCTGGGCGCACCCCGTCAAGAGCGCCACCCGCGCGCGCCGCGTCCCCTGGGCCGGGTGGACGCCCGATCGACCGGAGCCGTCCTGCGCCGGCAGGCGCC
The DNA here is from genome assembly GCA_016204605.1 of Candidatus Lambdaproteobacteria bacterium. GTDB lineage: Bacteria > SAR324 > SAR324 > SAR324 > JACQKK01 > JACQKK01. Next base: position 8,366 of record JACQKK010000108.1, on the reverse strand, counting down.
GGGGCGCGAGATCGAGCATCGTGCGCAAGGCCCCGGGCAGGAGTGCCCGGGGCAGCAGCGCGGCAATCGGCCGCGCCAGCGCGGCGAGGCCGAGCGCGCGCCGCATCCGCGCGGGGTAGGGCAGCACTTGCGCGAGCAGCTTCCGCTGCAGTCGCTGGGCGAGCGGGCGCGGGTACTCCGACTCGATCCAGTGGCGGGCCGCATCGACCAGGTGCGAGTAGCGCACGCCGCTGGGGCAGGTCGTCTCGCACGCCAGGCACGAGAGGCAGTGGTCCAGGTGGCTCACCACGGGCTCGGCCAGCGCCGCCTGCTGCTCCAGCAGCGACTTCATCAGGTAGATGCGGCCACGCGGCCCTTCCAGCTCGCTGCCCAGCACCTGGTAGGTGGGGCAGGTCGCGTTGCAGAAGCCGCAGTGGACGCAGGCGGCGATGACCGACTGGGCCACCTCGCGGTCCCTCTGGGCGCGACGCGCGGGCGCGACTGCCGTGTGCATGGCGGTTCCTGGCTGGCGCCCATCCCAGGTCGAGGGGGCGCATGCTGCACCCCGCCGCACGGGCCCTCTTGCGGAGCGGGGCGACTGGCGGCATTCTCGACCGACGCGCGCGGAATGTAAACCCGCGCGCGCTCCTCCACGGCGGAGCCTCCTTGGGCGATCTCCCGGTCACTCCCCTGCACCTGCTCGTCTCGGCGGGCGCGGCCCTGCTCGCCTCCTGCGTGGGCGCCACGGCCGGGGCCGGGCTGACGGCGGTGCTGCTGCCGGTGCTGGTGGTGTTCGCGGGGGTGCAGCAGGCCGTGCCCACGGTGACGCTGGCGCTGCTCACCGCCACCACCAGCCGGGTGGTGGTGCACCGGCGGGTGATCGACTATCCGGCGGCGGGCTGGTTCCTGGCGGGCTCGATGCCGCTGGCCATGCTCGGCACGTTCTGGTTCACGCGCAGCTCGCCCGAGCTGCTCACGCGCCTGCTCGGGCTGATGCTGCTGCTGGTGGTGGCCTGGCGCCGGCTGCGCCCCAGCCCGCCCTGGCGCCACTCGCCGCGCTGGTTCCTGCCGATCGGCGCGGCGTTCGGGCTGCTGACGGGCATCACGGCCGGGATGGGCCCGATCCTCTCGCCCTTCTACCTGGCCTATGGGCTGCGCAAGGGCGCCTACGTCGGCACCCTCGCACTGGGGGTGCTCGGCGTGCACATCGCGCGCATGGCCGTGTTCGGCGGGACGGGCTTCCTGCCGCCGGCAGTGATCGTGCTCGGCCTGTGGCTGATCCCGTTCATCGTGCTGGGCACGCTGCTCGGCGCGCGCCTGCTGCGCCGGCTGCCGGAGCGCTGGTTCGAGCTCATCATCGAAGGGGTGATGGTGGTCTCGGGGCTCGCCTTCCTGCTGCGCGGCGCGGGGTGATGGCCCAGGCGCGTCCCCTCCCCTACCCCTCCCCACCAAGTGGGGAGGGGGCGGCCGATACGCGGGCACAGATCGGGTGCATGTGCTGCCCCCATTGCCCGACCTCTTCCGCAGCCACGGGAGGACCAGGGAAGCTGAGGCCCGCCCGCGGGTCCAGCGCGGCCTGGTGAAGCCGCATCAGTACGCGATGGCGAACAGCACGCGGCGCGGGGAGGGCTCGCCGGTGACCATGCAGCGGCCCGGCTCGGCCTCGCCGTCGAGGGGAATCAGGCGGATGGTGGCCTTGGTCTCCTCCTTGATGCGGCGCTCGACCTCCGCCGAGCCGTTCCAGTGGGCGAGCGCGAAGCCGCCCTCGCCGGCCATCAGCGCCTTGAAGTCGGCGTAGGAGTCGATGCGGTGGGTGTTGGCGTCGCGGAACGCCCTGGCGCGGTCATAGAGATCGGCCTGCATCCGCTCGAGCACGGCCTGGGCGGTCTCCGCGAGCGCGTCCAGCGCGGCCGGCTGCTTGGCGCGGGTGTCGCGCCGGACGAGCATCGCCTGGCCCCGCTGCACGTCCTTAGGCCCCACCTCGACCCGCAGCGGCACCCCCTGCTGCACCCAGTGGAAGAAGCGGTCGGCCGGGCGGAGGTCGGCCCGGTCGTCGAGCCGCACCTTGAGCGGATCGAGCGCGGCGCCGAGCCGGGCCTGCACCTGCTGCGCGAAGGGCAGCACGGCGCTCCGCTCCTCGTCGCTCTTGTAGATGGGGATGACCACGGCCTTGACGGGCGCGATGCGGGGCGGGAGCACCAGCCCGTCGTCGTCGCTGTGGGTCATCAGCAGCCCGCCGATCATGCGGGTCGAGACGCCCCAGCTCGTCGTGTGGACGTGGCGGCGCACATTCTCGCGGTCGAGGTACTGGATCTCGAAGGCCCGCGCGAAGTTCTGCCCCAGGTTGTGCGACGTGCCGTTCTGGAGCGCCTTCTTGTCCTGCATCATGGCCTCGACGCAGTAGGTATGCAGGGCGCCGGGGAACTTCTCGCTCTCGGTCTTGCGCCCGACGAGCACGGGCATCGCCAGCGTCTCCTCCTGGAAGCGGCGGTAGACGTCCAGCATGCGCAGGGTCTCGGCTTCGGCCTCCGCGCCGGTCTCGTGGGCGGTGTGGCCCTCCTGCCAGAGGAACTCGGTGGTGCGGAGGAACAGCCGGGTGCGCAGCTCCCAGCGCATCACGTTGCACCACTGGTTGATGAGCAGGGGCAGGTCCCGGTAGCTCTGCACCCACTGCGCGTACATGTGGCCGATCACGGTCTCGGAGGTGGGGCGCACGACCAGCGGCTCCTCGAGCTCCTTGCCGCCGGCGTGGGTGACGATGGCCAGCTCGGGCGAGAAGCCCTCGACGTGCTGGGCCTCGCGGCGGATGAAGCTCTCCGGGATCAGCACCGGGAAGTAGGCGTTGACGTGGCCGGTCTCCTTGAACATCCGGTCCAGCCGCGCCTGAATTTCTTCCCAGATGGCGTAGCCGGACGGGCGGATCACCATGCACCCCTTGACCGGGGCGTGATCGGCGAGCTGCCCGGCCGCGATCACGTCCAGGTACCACTGGGAGTAGTTTTCCGCCCGGGGGGTGATGTTCTTGGCCATGAGCTTCCTTCTGGTGCGATGCTTCTGGTGCGTTCCCGCGACCGGTGCCCGGCGGCTCGCGGGGCGGGATGGGGTGGGATGGCGGGCGATCCGGGCCGGCGGTTCCTAGAGCGATGCGGGCAGCCGTGCCGCCGTCGGGCGCCGTTCAGGGGGAGCGATCGGGCGGCTTGGGGTGCACCTGGTTTACCTCGGCGTCGAGCGTGCCGTCCTGGAGGCGCACCCGCAAAGCATCGCCCGGGGCCACGCCGCGGATGGTGGTCAGCGCCCGTCCCGCCGCATCGAGCACCACGCCGTAGCCGCGCTTGAGCACGGTGAGCGGGCTGAGCGAGTCGAGCAGCCCCGCCTGCGCATCGAGCCGCTCGCGCAGGCGCGCCACGTGGCGCCGCAGCGCCGGCCCCAGCCGGCGGTGCAGGCTGCGCGCCGCCGTGCGGTGCATCGGCGTGAGGCGGTCCGGGCGCAGCGCGTGCAGCTTGCCGCGCGCCTGGGCCAGGCGCTCGTGGCCGCGGGCGAGCCTCAGGGCGCCCGCCGCGTCCAGCCGCTCGCGCAGGTCGGCGGCGCGGAGCCTGGTCTGGCGGATCGCGCTCTCGGGGGCGCCCAGCCGCGCCCGCAGGCCCTCGCGGCGTTCGACCCGGCGCTTGAGACCTTCAGCGAACCGCCGCCCGAGCTGGCCGCGGAAGGCGATCACGGTGTTCAGCAGCTCCGCCTTGGGCGGCACCACGATCTCGGCGGCGGCGGAGGGGGTGGGGGCGCGCACGTCGGCCACGAAGTCGGCGATGGTGAAGTCCACCTCGTGGCCTACCGCCGAGACGATCGGCACGCGCGAGGCGTGGATGGCCCGGGCCACCACCTCCTCGTTGAAGGCCCAGAGGTCCTCGATGGAGCCGCCGCCGCGCCCGACGATGATGACATCGATTTTCTGCGCCGCGGCCAGCCGGTTGAGCACGGCGATCCCCTCCGCCACCTCCTCGGCGGCACCCTCGCCCTGCACGCGCGCCGGGTGGATCAGCACCGGCATGCCGGGGAAGCGCCGCTGCAGCACGTGCAGGATATCCCGGACGGCGGCGCCCGTGGGCGAGGTCACGATGCCGATCCGGCGCGGCAGGTAGGGCAGCGCCCGCTTGCGCTCCCTGGCGAACAGCCCCTCGGCCTCCAGGCGCCGCTTGAGCTGCTCGAAGGCGATCTGCAGGGCGCCCGTGCCCTGGGGGTCGAGCGTGAGCACCTGGAGCTGGTACTCGCCCCGGGCCTCGTACACGGTAAGCCGGGCGCGCACCCGCACCTGCATCCCATCCTCCAGCTCGAAGCGCAGGCTCTGGGCGGCATTGCGGAACATCACGCAGCGGATCTGCGCACTCTCGTCCTTGAGCTGGAAATACAGGTGCCCGGAGCCGGGCCGTCTGGCGTTGGAGACCTCCCCTTCGACCGTCACCGTCTGGAACTGTTCCTCCAGCAACTGCCGGATGTGCCGCGTCAACTCCGCCACCGTGAGCGGCTTCGCCAAGGCGGCGGGTCCCGGCGCCTTGGCGGCGGGCGCACCGGCAGGCCCTTCCGCGGCGCCCGACGGCGCGGGACGTTGGGCGACCTGCGCCGACGGCTCCTCCACTTCCACGGTGAACGGAATATCCCGCATGCCGATCCTGTCGTCGTTGCCGAAAAGCGGGGGGGACGGTCGGCGCCACGCCGCCGCGCCGCCTTGCCGTTCCGTGCTCCGCCGCCGCACGCTTCGCCGCTGGCTGCACGGCGTACGGGCCACGATACACCATGGCGGCGTGGCGGGCGAGAGCCTGCCGGCGCGCCCGGCGGCCTGCGGCAACTCCGGATCGCCGATCAGGCGGCGGGCACGGGCGCAAGGCGCCGCCCGATCGCATCGGGCATGCCGTTCGCGAACGCGGCGAACGGCATCGCGGCCTTGCCCTCGGCCTTGACCGCCAGCAGCCGCACGCTCCCCTCGCGACAGGTCACCAGTCCCCCAGGCAGCAGCAGGCCGGGCGGCGCCGGGTGATGGGGGAGATCGACGATCTCCAGGTCGATCAACGCCAGCCGGCGCCTGTCGAGGTAGGTGTAGCAACCGGGCCAGGGGGTGAAGGCGCGCCGCTTGCGCTCGACCTCGATCGCCGTTTCGGCCGCCCAGTCCACCGCCCCCTGCTCCTTGCGGATGGTGCGGCACAAGGTCACGCGGGCGGGATCCTGCTCCCGCAGCGGGGGATCGCCCGCGAGCAGCCGCACGAGGTGCTCGCGCACCAGCTCCGCCGCCGCCGCCGCCAGCCGGTCGGCCAGGGTCGCGGCCGTATCGCGGGCGAGGATCGGGAGCGGGGACGTCTCCGCGGCAATGGCTCCCGCGTCGAGGGCGAGCACCATGCGCTGGAGGGAGACCCCGGTCACGGCATCGCCGGCGAGGATCGCCGCCTGCACCGGGCTCGCCCCCCGCCAGCGCGGGAGCAGGGAGAAGTGCACGTTGTACGCGCCGAGCCGCGGCACATCGAGCACCCGCTGCGGCAGCAACCGCCCGTAGGCGCACACGATCACCAGCTCGGGCGCCCAGGCCCGCAGGGCGGCCAGGGCCTCGAGCGAGCCGGCCTGCTCCGGGGTGGCCACGGGGATGGCGAGGGCGTCGGCCGCCGCGCGCACGGCGCTCGGCTGCAGCCGGCGGTGGCGACCCGCCGGCCGGTCGGGCTGGGTGAACACGCCCGCCACCCGGCACGCCGGATGGGCGGCCAGCGCCCGCAGGGTGGGCACCGCCGTCGCCGGACTGCCCATGAACACGATCGGCTTCGGGCGCGTCACGAGGGAATGGCTCCGAAAGGGTCGGCCCCACCGCGCGGGTCAGCGGCCGGCCTGCTCCAACCGCAGCACCCGCGCCGCGAGGGGGTGGTAGGGAAGCAGCTTGGCGAACAACTGGTTGCGGGCGCCCTGGATTTCGCCGAAGCGCGGGTCATACGGCGAGACGGCACGCCCCTTCTCGTACAGCGTCGTCAGCATCTTCTGCACGGTGGGATCGGGCAGGCTGCGCCGACTGACCATCACCAGGTAGCGGGCCGGCAGCTCCATGTTGGAATCGAGGGTGGGATACGCGCCCCGCAGCAGCGGCGCCGTCTGCAGCCAGGGGTAGATCAGTTTCAGCTCCTCGACCATCCTGGTCGAGATGGGGATGAGCCGCCGGTCGTTCCCCGACGTGCCGAGCGCCGCGGCGAGCCCCTCGATCGGGGGCGCTCCCGAGAGCAGCAGCACCTCGTCCGGCTGCGGGGCCGGGCGTTCCGCATCCCCGGCCTGCTGCAGGTGTAGCAGACCGAGCTGCTCGGGCTGCTCCTGGCTCCACTCCACCAGCGCATCGAAGGCGTAGCGCGCGTTCGGCGCGACCCGCACCGGGCCCTTGAGCGGCAGCTCCACGATCCGCAGGCCCCGCCCCCGCGTCACCGCGTGGAGCAGCTCCGGCCAGAGCACGCCGATCGCCGCCAACCCCTTCGGCTCGCCGAGCGTCTCGAAGGCCGTGGCGACGTCGACGATGGCGAAATCGCCGCGGCCCCGACGCAGGGCAGCGAGCGCCGAGACGGCGTCCGCGATCGGCGCCAGGGCGAGCCGTTCCAGGGTGGGCCGGTTGCCGCGCCGCCAGAGCTGGGCCAGCTCCTCGGCGAAAGGCCCTTCCCCGCCGGCACCGCCCGGGAGCCAAAGCTGGCGCACCGGCTCCCCCGCGGCCAGCGCCGGGAGCAGCAGCAGTATCGCCCAAAGCGCCAGCGCCGCGAGAGGCCGGGCCCGACCCCCACGGGGCGCGCCAGGGCAAAGGGGGGGCGCGACTGGACGCACAGGGATCGCTCGTGCAAAAACAACGTTACTGGAGACAGGCGGCAGTCCCTCGGGCCGGCATGGCGAAATCGCGGTGACGGCGAGGCCCAGCCGGCCCAGGCTCGGGGCGCCCGCGGCTCGGCCTCATCGCAGCCACGGGGGTGCGGTGTGGCCGGCGTGCAGTCCCGGCAGGCTGCTCTCCCCGTTTCGCGGAGCCGAAGATGAAGTTCCTCAACCTGGAACGCACGATCGCGGTGATGCAGCTGGTCATCTCGGCGCATGCCCGCCAGCCCATGTTCGAACAGTTGCAGCCCTTCTGCAAGCTGCATCGGTACGTGCTGCTGTACCTCTCGGGCATCGCGCTCGGCTCGATGCATCTCGGAGAGCTGATCGCCGTGGCGAAGAGCCACGACGAGGTGTGGGGCAAGTCCTCGCACTGGATCGGGCTGGTGCACCTATCTCCGGAGGCGCGCCGCGTCTTGTCCATCGCGAAGCTCGACGCCGTCTTCCGCACCTACGACACCGTGGACGATGCACTCACGGCCATCGCGTAACCCGGCGGGCTCGGGTCGATACGTCGCCCGGCCGATGTTCCCCGGCGGCCGGCATGGCTGAGCCGCTGCGGTCGGGGTTCGTCAGCCTGGTGGGGCGGCCCAACGTGGGCAAGTCCACGCTGGTGAACCGGCTCGTCGGGCGGGCCATCTCCATCACCGATCGCAAGCCGCAGACCACGCGCAACCGCATCCTGGGCGTGCGGCACGGGCCGGGCTACCAGCTGGTGCTGGTGGATACGCCGGGCATCCACGCGCCGACGAAGCCCCTCAACCGGCGCATGGTCGCCTACGCGCTGGCCGCGTTGCAGGATGCGGAGGTGGTGCTGATGGTGATCGAGCCCGTGGCGCGGGCGCCGTTCGAGCCCCATCCCGAGGATGCGCGGGTGCTGGAGGTGGTGCGCAAGGCGGGGCGGCCGGCGTTCCTCGTCATCAACAAGATCGACCGCGCCGGCGCGGCGGAGGTGCTGGCGACCATCCGCGGCTATGCGGAGGAGCGCGCGTTCGCCGAGATCGTGCCCGTCTCCGCGCTCACCGGCCAGGGGGTGGAGCGGCTGGCCGAGCTGGTCATCGCCCGGCTGCCGGAGGGTCCGCCCTACTTCGAGCCGGATCAGGTGACCGACCAGAGCGAGCCGATGGTGATCGCGGAGCTGATCCGCCAGGAGGTGTTCCGGCGCACCGAGCAGGAGCTGCCCTACGCCACCGCCGTGCGCATCGAGGCCATCCGCGAGCGCCCGCAGCTCCTCATGATCGAGGCGCGCATCCTCTGCGAGCGCGAGTCGCAGAAGGGCATCCTGATCGGCCGGGGCGGGCGCATGCTGAAGGCCATCGGCCAGCACGCCCGCCGCCGCATCGAGGCCCTGCTCGGCACCTCCGTCTACCTGGAGCTGCGGGTCGCCGTGCTCAAGGACTGGAGCAGCGACCCCCGCCGCCTGACGGAACTGGGCTACCCGGAGGAGGGGTGAGCGTGTCTTATTCCGATTCCAACTCAACGGTATGAAAAATCCGCGTGCCTGAGGAGGCCCGCAT
>JACQKK010000107.1 GCA_016204605.1 Candidatus Lambdaproteobacteria bacterium | reverse complement strand
TATTCCGCGCGTGTCTTTTTTCCGGTTCCCCGCTATGATCGGCGCTCAGGCTGAACCCGCGGCGGAAGGGGGACACGTTCCGGCCGCCCTTGCAGAATCGCCCGGTTGCCCGATGTCGCGCGATATCGCACCACCCGTCGTTGCCCGCGCCACGCCCGCCGCCCACCGCCAGGACGCGGGCGCGGTGTTCAGGCCGCGCCGTGCCCAGCGCCATGCCGGCGCCGGCCCGGCCGCGCCCGCGCCCGTCGAGGTGTTGCCGGCGCTGCGTCTGCTGCTGCCGTTCGACGAGTTCAGCGAAGCGGAAATCGAGGAGATCGCACCCTTGTGCGACGTGGTCGCCGGCGAGCAAGGGCAGGTGCTGCTGCGGGAGGGCGACGCCAGCGATGGGCGGCTCTGGTTCATCCTTGAGGGCGCGGTCTCGGTGACCATCGGCGGCCGCTTCATCCTGGGGCTGCGGCGGCTGGGCGACCTGTTCGGGGAGATGAGCATCATCAATGACGAGCCGCACTCCGCGACGGTCAGCGCAGACCAGCCTTCGCGCTTCCTCGTGCTCTCCTCGCTCGAAACCCACGCCCAGGGCCGGGGAGAGCAGCTGCGGCTGCGCTATTACTTCAGCCGCCTGTTCAGCGCAATCCTGGCCGACAAGCTGCGGCTGACCTCGCAGCGCGCCAAGCTGTATGAGGATGCGATCCTGCAGGTGCGGGACCGGGAGCGGCAGACGCTGGACCTGGCAGGGCAGGTGGCCCGGAACCTCCAGCAGATCCGCGTGTTTTCGCACCTGGTCGAAAGCGCCCACGATGCGATCATCCTGACCGACCCCGAGGGGAAGATCACCCTGGCCAACGCCTCGCTGGAGCGCTCGTTCGGGATCGCCCCCGACAAGGTGTCCGGGTTGCAGATCTCCACCCTGCTCGGCGTGCCGGCCTCCGGCCCGGGAAGCTGGCAGGAGATCGCCCACGTCGCGGCGCAGCAAGGCTGGCAGCACGAGATGGAGGTGCTCGGCAACCGCGAGGCCGGCCCGATCCCCGCCGAGTGCACCGTTTCGCCCGTGCGCGATGCCAACCGGGAGCGGCTGGCCTACGCCGTGATCCTGCGCGATATCCGCGCGCGGCGGGCCTACGAGGAACGCATCCTGGCCCAGAGCGAGGAGCTGACCCGGGCCAACCGGGAGCTGCGCGAGATCGACCGGCTCAAGACCGGCTTCCTCTCGCTGGTCTCGCACGAGCTGCGCACGCCCATCAGCTCGATCCTGGCCTATGCGGAGACCCTCAACACCGAGGGCATGGTGGCGCCCGAAGAGCGCGACGGCTTCATCGCCACAATCCACAAGGAGGCGACCCGGCTCAGCGAGCTGGTCACCAAGGTGTTGGCGATCAGCAAGCTCGAAAGCGGCCAGATGCCGTTCGAGTTCCAGCAGGAGTCCCTCGCGGCCCAGATCGAGCTGGTGATGGCGATGGTGCGGGAGCGGGCCGAGCAGCGGCACCTGACCCTGGCCATGGAGCTGCCCGAGCGACCGCTGCCCACCCGCTTCGACCCCGAGCGCATCCGGGACGTCCTGCACTACCTCTTGGACAACGCAGTGCGCTATACTGAGCGCGGCGCGATCCGGGTGACGATGCGCCAGGACGAGCGGGAGAGCGTGATCGCCGTGAGCGATTCCGGACCCGGCATCGCTGCCGAGCTCTTGCCGCGGGTGTTCGACAAGTTCGCCCGCGCCGATCACATGGCGGATGCACAACAGGGGCTGGGGTTGGGGCTGCCTCTGTGCTACCAGATTGTCAAAGCCCACGCGGGGACGATCGGGATCGACTGCCCGCCGGGGCGCGGGACATCGGTCACGATCCGATTGCCGCACGCTCCGGCCGGTTCCGGTTAGCGCCGCATCCGCGGGGCACTCACCTCAGGTGCCGAGATGGCGTTTGGCCGTATCCTGGGCGGTTCGGCAGGCAGGGACGCGGCGCGGCGCCCTCCGGAAACGCAGAAGGAGAAGTACCAGGGGCTCACCGCGATCCTGCATCACGGCATTCGTTTGCAGGGAGAACGGGAGGCCCAGCTCAAGGAGGCCCTCGACAAGGGGCTCGAGTTCTTCGAGGAGTTCAACGAATCCCGCCTGCAACTCGCATTCTCCTCGTTCGACGACGAGATGAAGCGGGCGCTGTTCGAGGTGATCTACCTCCTGCACGTCAACGACCCCGCCTTCGCCGCCTACAAGTTCCAGGGCGTCCAGCTCGAACGCAAAGGCGGAGTCACCCGCGAGCGGAGCTACGAGGCCACGGCCGACCTCTACGTCGAAGGCGCACCCTGCGGGGTGGAGGGACTGGACCGCCTTTCCCAGGTGTTCCGCCAGCAGTTCGAGCAGCACATCCAGGACGTGTTCAAGACCCCGGTCTCGCCCGTCTCCAGCTTCGGCTACTGCCCGATCGTCAGCATCCATTCGCTGGGGTCGATCGGCACGATCGGCCACAAGTCGCGTGCTTCCGACCTGGACTTGCAGGTGCAGTACGAGTTGGAGCCGTTCCTGGTGGACACGTCCAGCTGGAGCGACGAGACCTACCGGGACGCCCTGCTGCACGAGCTGATGGGCTTCATGAACCGCCTGCGGCTGCAGGCGAAGATGCCGCCCGACGCGCTGCGCAACCCCGAGATCAAGAACAACCTGCGGGCGAAGGCCGCGCCGCAGGTTGCCAAGATGTATCCCCACCTCTACCGGTACCTCGTCGCCCGCGACGGAAGCTACGCCGATGACTTGCAGGGCCCCAATGCCGCAGCGCTGCGCACGCAGATCATGCACGAGCTGATCCTGCTCATGAAGCGCGCCGCCAGGATGGCGCGCGGCGAGGAGCTGAAGCAGAAGGAGGCGCTGCTCAAGGAGCGCATCAAGCGCATCCAGCAGTACGTGATGGTGAAGTACCCCATGGCGGAGATCTATCTGTTCTCCAGCTCGAACGACGACTACCGCCAGGGCAGGCACGGCACGACGCTGGAGAACAAGGAGGCCTCGGGCTCGGCCTATCAGCTGATCCTGAACTACGAGACGCTGATGCCCGGCATCCAGATCATCCCCGCGGTGCCCACCCATTTCCTGCTGCCCCAGATCATCAACGATGACCCCCAGCTGTACGACCGCACCATCGATTACGTCCGCTTCGGGGCGGTCAACCTGTACGACGGCGTCAAGGCGCGCCTGGCCAACCTGGGGGCCACGCCCGACATGAAGCCGTCCTACGTGGCGGCACACTCCGGGGCGGCCTATTGGGAGGCCTTCAAGGCCTCGTCGGGCAACCTGCCCAAGGCCATCCTCAATCTGTTCCGCTACGAGATGCTGCTCGATGCGCGGTTTCTCAAGACGACGATCCAGAACATCAAACAGCCTCAGTTCCTGAACCAGTTCGCCGCGCCCAAACCGGCCGACGAGGGGCAGGCCCTCGAGGAGATGGTGCGCTTTGCCACAGGCCTGCCCGCCTGGGCGCTCATCGACATGGAAGGATTGTTCCCCAAGCTGCTCCAGGACCCATGGTGGCTGCGCTACAAGGCTCTCAAGATCGGCTTCGGCGAGGCCGCAGGCATCGCCGGGATCGAGCCGGACGAGCGGCGGCGCATCTCCAGGGTGATCGACCTGGCGTTCGCCCTGCATGTCCGCATCTCCGACGTGTTCACCAAGCCCGGCGACACCCGCACGTTCGACTCCCACCGGGAACGGGTGCTGCTGGAGTTCCTGCGCCGCGCATTCCCGCCCGTCTCGCCGCTCAGGACGTTCCTCGAACACCTGTTCATCGGCGAGGTGCGCACCGTCAACGAGTTCGAGCAGGACATGCGGCAACTGTTCAGGAACTGCCTGCACCGCGTCAACGAGAAGGTCGCCGCCCAGAACGTGCAGGGCGAGAGCAACCGGAAGGAGTTCGAGATCTGGTACCACTACTACCAGGAGAACTTCGAGCCCGCGCCCAATGTGATCCCGCGCACGATCATGAACCACCTGCGCGTGCCGCGCGGGCGCATGCAGATCGGCTTCAGGATCAACGAGGGCTGGTTCTTCCGCTCGCTGCAGAAGGAGTCACAGGTCGGCAAGCGCTTCGATACGTTCGGCGTGCTCGATCACCTGCCCGAAGAGGTGGTGCTGCGGGAACGGTCGGGGTTCCTGGCGGGGCTGGCCGACATGGCGCTGAACGGCTACTACGGGGTGCTCCATCCCGGCACGCTCAAGGAGACCCGCACCGAGATCGAGTTCGACGGCAAATCGATGGACCTGGGGAACCGCACCGACAATGCGCTCGCCTTCGTACGGCCCGATATGGTGCACCGCATCATGGAGCGCTTCATCGAGTTCTTCCCCTACCAGCCCTACCACTACATGGATTGCATCCAGAAGCAGCGGGAGGTCACGGAAATCTTTGTGTTCCTGAACCTGCTCAAGTTCGGGCGGCTCTCCATCCTGTACCGCGACAACCTCCGCACCTGGTACCAGGACGAGTTCGACCAGGCCGATATGTTCATGCAGGCGCAGCGGCTGCGCCAGTCGGTGCGCGCCATGATCACCGTGAAGTCGCTCCACGTGACCCTGGCGCGGTTCTTCAAGACCAAGGGCATCCCGCTCGACAAGGTGGCGCTGGCCGCGTGGGTCAATCCCAACAGCGTCGACACCAGCCATTCGCCGCAGCAGCTTCCGCTGAAGGAGAAGGAACTGGCCGAGGAGTTCCGCCGCATCATCCTGCAGGTGCACGCGCCCAAGGCCCCGGCCGGCGAGGCGGCGCCCACCCCAACCGTCTGACGCCGTGCCGATCCGGCTGATGCTCGCGCTGCTGATCCTGCTGGGCCTGCTCGCCTATCTGGGCTGGCAGTTGCGCCGCCGCTGAGGGCGGGGGCGGCGGCCCTAAGCCGTCCGCTTGCGGCGCACGTGCTTCAGCCGCGCCTTCTGCTTGCGGCGCACCGTGTGCACGAGGTCGCCCGCCGCGCGGGCGTTGCGCTGGCGAAGCTTGATGCGGCGGGCCGCCTTGCGCCGCGCCGATTTGCGCCGTCCGGACTTGGCGAGCATGTTCGTTCTCCTGGCTCGATCGGGGTGGGCGGCGGGAACCGTGTGCGTCAGCCGCCGGAGGCTCCCACTATGCCCGATTCCCGCAGGGCGGGGAATAGGTAGGCCCTCTCGCTCACAGGGCAAGCGCCGATTGGTCTACGCGCCCATGCGGCTTTTGGACGTCACGTTCGCTGCGATGGCCCGTGGAATGGCGCTGGTCGCGCTCCGGCCTCCCTCCCCGGCGCCGATCCTTGCGGGCTCGGGTCGGCAACTCCACCCCGGCCTGCGGCCACCCCTCCCCACAGTGGCGGGAGGGGGCGGGGGAGGGGTTTCGCGGGCGATCCGTCGCGGCAGGGGGGTAGCGATGACCTCGGCCGGCGACCGATCTTGCGTTTGCCCTGCCGCCCCAGTCCCCTGGTGTGAGGCCGGCGACCCGGCTATAGTATCGGCAGATCAACCATCGGGAGCGGCCCATGTCCATCACCAGCCAGCTGCAGAACGTCCAGAAGTTGCGCGGCGTCGGGTTCTCGCAGGACCAGGCCGAAACCCTGGCGGAGATCATCGAGCGTAGCCATCAGCAAGGCTTCGAGAAGTTCGCCGAAGTGCTTGAGCGCAGCATGACGGACTTCCGTCAGCAGATGGACCGGAGATTCGCCGATTTCGACGCCAGGCTTGAGCTGCTCGAATCGCGGATGGATACGAAGATCGAGCAACTGCGGGTCGAGCTCCATTCCTCCCTGCGCACGCTGACGGTGCAGCTCGTCGGCGCCGTGGTCGCGATCGTGTCCCTCGCCGTCGCCGTCATCAAGCTGTTCCCCGATTGGCACTGAGCCCGCTCCGCAGTCGATCATGGATGGAAGCCGTTGCTGCTCCGAGGAGCGCGAAGTGAAGCGATGCGCGTCTCCGGGCGACCGAAGCGTGCGGCGTGGGGGTGTTCGTGGCACGCCCGGGAGGACATCGGCGCCGCTGCCAGCCGGCCTGCGACCCGCCTTGATCGCGGCGCTGGCCTTCGGCATCCTGCTCGCCGCCGCGGCAGCGCCGGCGGCGGATGGCGGGCCGGCGTATCCGCTGGAGCCCCACAAGCCGATCTACGCGGTGCACGGGTACGACTGGGCGCACCACGCCGATCGCCTGCCCGCCGAAACCAAGTTCCAGGTGAGCCTCAAGAAGCGACTCTTCGATAGCCTCCCGCTCACGGTCGCCTACAGCCAGAAGGCGTTTTGGCAGATCACCGACGAGTCGGGCTCGCGACCCTTCCGCGAGACCGATCACAACCCCGAGCTGTTCTACGAACTCGAAACGGCGTGGCTGCGGCAGCACCAGGCGCGGCTGTTCGTGGGGTTCGAGCACGAGTCGAACGGCCAGAGCGCCCTGCTCTCCAGGAGCTGGAACCGTGGCTCGCTGAGCGCCGAGTGGGCGCCCGGGGCGGCGGGGGGGCCCAGGCTTTCCCTCAAGCGCTGGGAGCGGTTCACCGAGCCCCGCAAGACCTCCCCCACCGACGCGACGGGCGACGACAATCCCGCCATCGAAAGCTATCTCGGCCGGTTCGAGCTGCGGCTCACGGCGCCGCTGGCCCGCGACGCCGCCGGGTCGATCCGGCGGGAGTTCCGCCTGCTGCTCCGCAAGGGCGTCCTCGACGATACCGGCACGTGGCTCGCGGAGGTTTTCCTACAGCCACCGGGCTTCAGTCGCGGAACCTACGTCTACGCGCAGGCCTTCTATGGCTACGGGGAGAGTCTCATCGACTACGACCGCCGCGTTCAATCGCTCGGGGTCGGCTTCGCATTCCGCTGACCCGGGCCACGCCCCTGCCACCGCACCGCTCCCGGCGGCGCGGCTGCGGGGTCAGCGCCGTGGATGCCGCAGCCATCGCGCTGGTCGCCCGGCGGAGCCCGTGGTAGCCTGAGGGGCCGGGTTCCCGCGGGTGCGCCCCGGCGCGAGGCGCGCCGCGGGTGGGCTCCGGATCGCGCGGGAGGACTGGGCGGATGAGCGAGAGCGCTGCCGTGATGCCCATCGAGGGCATCCTCTATGTCCACTGCCGCTGCATGGGTTGCGGCGCGGCCCTGCTGTTCACCGCCGATGCCCCGCTGATCGAGCGCTGCCCGGGCTGTGGCGCGGCCCTGCCCGAGCCGCATCGCCGGCAGGTGGCCGCCTGCCAGACGGTGATGCGCCGTCCGCAGAGCGACAGGGGAGGTTCCCAGGCCGACCCGGGCCTCCGGTTCGTGGGGGGCGCGGAGTCCGTCGCCGCGTTTGATGCGCAGCTCGCCAGCAATGGCCTGGCCGTCTACACGATCACCCTGAAGCCGCACATCGCGAACTGAGGGGCGTGGCGCCTGAACCCGCGGCCCACGCCGCCGACCCGGGCGACGACCCGCGCGGGGCGGCGCGCGACTCCATGGCTGAATCCGCCGGCGCCGCGCCTGGCCGTCGTCCCGCCCGCACCTACCATTGCCGACCATGCCACCCCTTTTCCGACCCGACCGCTGGTGGAACGGCTGGAGCTGGCGCCTGCTGCTGGCCCAGTGGGGCCTGCTGCTGGCCGCGGATACGGCGTTCCGCGTGGCGTTCTTCGTCCTGTATCGCCCGGCGTTCGCCGGCGCGAGCGGGGGCGAGCTCGCGCTCGCCTTCGCGCAGGGCGCGCGCTTCGATCTGGCGGTGATCTTCGCGTTCACGGGGCTGCCGGCGCTGGCGCTGCTGCTGGCGAGCCCGTGGCGGCACCGGGCGTGGGTATGCTGGGGCCTGTTCGCGCTGACCTGGGCGGGCGTGGTGTGGGCGCTGGTGCTCCAGACCATCGACCTGTTCTACTACGCCCACGTCGGGCGGCGTGTCTCGTTCGAGATCCACGCCGTGGTCAGCGACTGGCGTCCCATCGCGGTGCTGATCGGGCGCGACTACCCCGGGCAGGCGCTGGCCGGGCTGAGCCTGATCGCGGGACTGCTGGCGCTCGCGGCGCTGCTGTTCCGGCGGCTGATCAGCCGCCCCTGGCGCCCGCTGCCCTGGTGGAGCCAGGCGGGCCAGGCGGCGCTGCTCGCGCTGCTGACCGTGGGGCTCGCCCGCGGCGGATGGCAGCAGAAGCCGCTCAGCGTCGGGGCCGCCTTCACCGGCCCCAACATCGCGCTGGGCCATCTGGCGCTCAACGGGACGTTCACGACGTTCGAGGCCCTGCGCGATAAGCGTCACGAGCTGCTGCGCTACTACCCCGACGCGCGTGCGCTCGCCACCGCGCGGGCCGTGATCGGGCTCGCGGGGGCCCCGGCCGATCCCCGCTTTCCGCTGCTGCGGGCCGATCCCGTGCGTGCCCCCGCGCGGCGGAAGAACCTGGTGGTGATCGTGATCGAGAGTTTCTCCGCCCAGCTCACCGGCGTGCTGGGGGGCACGCGGGGCGTCACGCCGCGCTTCGACGCGCTGAGCCGCGAGGGGCTGCTGTTCTCGAACTTCCGCGCAGCCGGCACGCGCTCGATCGAGGGCATCGCCGCAGTGCTGACGGGCTACCCGGCGCTGCCCTCGGTGGCGCTGGTGGGCTCCTCGCTGGAGCAGAACGGGATGCAGAGCCTCTCGCGCCTGCTGAAAGGCGCCGGCTATCGCTCGTTCTTTCTCCACGGCGCGTTCCGCGGCTCGATGTGGTTCGACCGCTTCGCCGAGCGCAACGGATTCGAGCGCTACATCGCCAAGGAGGACTTCCCCGATGCGGAGGCCCACTCCGACGGCACCTGGGGCATCTTCGACGGCGTCTCGCTGAAACGGCTGCACCAGGAGCTCGAAAGCAGCCCGCAGCCGGTGTTCGGCTTCTATTTCTCGCTGAGCTCGCACACGCCGTTCGTGCTGCCGCAGGAGTTCCGGCCCCCCTTCGCTCCGGAGGTGCCCAACGCCAGGCTCCTCAACAGCTTCGCCTACATGGACGCCTCGCTGGGCCGCTTCTTCGATCTGGCCCGGCACTCCGGCTATTGGCGCAACACGGTGTTCTTCATCACCGCCGACCACAACCTGGGCGGCAGCGATCTCAACGCGCTGGAGCGGATGTGGACCCCGCTGCTGGTGCTGGACCCCGGGGACCCCTCGTTTCCCGCGGGCCAGGTGAGCGGCCTGCTGGGCAGCCAGGTGGATATCGCCCCCACCGCCCTCGATCTGCTGGGCATCTCGGCGCCGAACAGCTTCGTGGGCCGCTCCCTGCTGCGGCCTGCTGCCCGCCGCTTCGCCCTGTTCGCCTGGGGCGGCCAGGCGGGCTGGCTGGACGAGCAGGCCCTGGTGATCCACGATCTCGGCAAGCCGCTCGCGCTCTACCGCTACCGCGAGGACCCCGCGCTCGCCCGCAACCTGCTGCCGACCGTCGGTGCGGACGACCCCAGCGTGCGTGACTTCCAGGCCACCCTGCAGACGCTCAACAACCTGCTGATGGAGAACCGCGTCTTCCCCACCGGTCCCGTGCTGGTGGCCGGCGCGGGCGATGGCTCAGACGCGCATCCGGCCGCACCGCATGCCGCACGCGCACCCCGTGCCGGGCCCCCGGTGGTGCGCACGGCGGCGCCGTGACCGCCGCGGCGCGGGCCGTCCATCACCGCGCGGGACGCACCTTCTCCGCCGCGTGGAGCACGCGGCCGGCGGCATCGTGGAAGCGCCAGCGCAGGCGCTCGGGGGTGATCTCGACCCAGGCGAAGCCGCCGCCGCCGTGGGCGAACCGCACCTCGGCCGCGGAGCGGGGATGGGCCGCGGGCACGGCGGCCGCCGGCGGCTGGGCGCCGGCGCCGGCCACCAGGTAGTCGGTGCGGCCCCCGGGGCGGGTCAGGTGCTCGAGGGTGTGGTCGTGGCCGGAGAGGTAGAGATCGACCCGCCCGGCGAGCCGCGCCTCCCAGTACCAGCGCATGGGCGCCTCCCCATCGCCGTGTGCCCCCACGGCGTACACGGGGTGATGGCCGAACACGACCGTCCAGCCTTCCTCTTCCTTCCGCAGCCGCCCGGCCAGCCGGCGCCACTCGAACACGCCGCAGTTGGTGTTCGTGGCGTGGAACCGCGCCGGGCCGGCCCGGAAGTCGTAGCGGAACGACGGCATGCGCCAGGTGGCGCTGCGCAGGCTGTGGAGCACCTGGGGCAGCGGGTCGCCATGGACGTCATGGTTGCCGAGCACGGCCAGCACGGGTTTGCCGGGTGGGCCGTACAGGTCGTCGAGCACCGTCCGCAGCCGCGGGTCGGCCAGCGACCGGACGCCGTCGGGGTAGATGTTGTCTCCCAGCAGCAGGGTGAAATCGCAACCCTCCCGCGCGCAGACCTCGCGCAGGGCAGCGGCCACCCGCGCCTGATCGGCGTTCCCCATGCCCACGTCGCCCACCGCCGCGAAGCGCACCCGCTCCGGGGCGGCCAGCGGCACCTCCAGCGGCAGCACCGCCGGCAGGTCGTAGCAGCCGAGCCGCACCCGCAGCGCATCGAGGTGCAGCCCCGCCAAGAGTCCCGCCACGAACAGCCCCGCGAGCACGGCCACCGCGGCGGCGACGCCGGCGAGACGGGGAAGCTGGATGCGCATGGCCACCGGTGGCGGCGAGAGGTTGTGCAGGGCGGACAGGGACGGCGGGTTCGGCCCGGGTGGGCCCGCGAGGCGGGTCGGGCGCCCAAGCGGCGCGCCTCAGGGCAGCGCAGTGCCCCCGGCGCGCCTCAAGGCAGCGCTATGCTGAGCGACCCATGGAGTCCCACGTCGGTGGTGTTGTCGTGATGGATCAGGTTCTCCGTGAAGCCCAGCTCGAGGCGGATGGCCGGGCTCCACTGCCATTTGCCGCCGAGCAGCACGTCGAACGAAGGGTCGTCGAAGCCGTTGCCGGAGCCATGGTTGACGGGGGACTCGACCGTCATCTGGCCCACGATGCCGAGGCGCTCGAACACCGTCACGTCGAGGGAGAGCAGCAGGGACCACTGGTACGGCACCTGGTCGCCCGGGGCATCGCGCGGGTGGACATAGGCCAGCGAGGCCGTGCCGGCCCAGCGCGGGGCGAAGCGCCAGGCAGTGGCGAGCCCCAGCGCCGCATCGTGGCCCTGCTGCTCCACGACCAAGCGCCGGTGCTCGAGCTCGGGGAAGCTCACTGCGGCCTTGAGGGTGAGCGGCAGCCGCGCGCCGGGCTCGCTCGCCTGCCAGCGCAGCGCCAGCACGGGGGCGCGCGCCGTGAAGCCGGCGTCCCGATCGCTGAGCAATACTTCGGTGGTGCCGTCGGGGCGCAGCCGCTCGAAGCGGAGCCGGTTGTGCGGATAGCTGCCGCGGAAGTCGTTGGGCAGGCCGAACATGCCGTGCCATCCCTCGATGTTCCCGTCCATGAATCCGCCGCTCAGGTACATCAGGGGCCATTCCAGCGCCACGTCCACGCGGCGGGTCGGCGTGTAACGCAGCGCGGGCACGAACCGCCAGAACTCGCCATCCACCAGTTGCTTCGGGAACGTGAGCGCCCAGTAGCTGTTGCCCGTGAGCGGCAGGTGCAGCGAGAGCGATCCGGGCGGGTTCAGCGCCGGCGACTCGTGCAGGTACACGAAGCGGAACTGCTGCAGCGGGGCCTGGGTGCCGGCGCGGAACGGGCCCCAGCCGTAGGGCGATTCCGCCGCGGGTGTGCCCGCGTCCTGGGCCGAAGCGCCGCCGCCGACCAGCAGCGTGCCGCAGAGGGCACCGCACACGACGGCGGACACGACCCTCGGCACGACCCCTGACGCGACTCGCCGCAGCGCCGTCGCGACCCCGCCCCGACCGCCGGTGCGGGACGCCGGCCCACGCCGGGCTCCGCCCCCCGCCGCGGGGATCGCCGGGCGCGCACGCGGGTCCATCGCTGCGCAGACCGGGCTCAGCCGACCCTCTTGGCGGCGCCGAGAGCGCCCGCGCGGAACCGCTCGAAGCGCATGCCGGAGAGCTCCACGGAGGGCTTGCCTTCGGCCAGCCATTCGGCCACCAGGTAGCCCATCGGCGGTCCCATGGCGAAACCGTGGCCGCTGAAGCCGGTCATGAAGAAGAACCCGGGCCGCCCCTGCACCGGCCCGACGACCGGGAGCAGGTCGGGGGTGCTATCGATGATGCCGGCCCAGCACTCCTCGAGCGCCACCGCGCCCAGCCGCGGGAAATGGGCCATGAACGCCCGCCGGCACGCCTCGAGGGTCTCGCGGTTGGGCGGCGGCTCCAGGTCGATGGCGTGGTCGAACGGATGGCGCCGCGCCCGGGAGCCGGGCAGCGCGCGCAGGATGTCGTCCCAGAGCGGCTTGCCGATGTTGATGCGCAGCAGGTCCCGGTTCTTGAGAAACACGGGCAGGAACAGCCCGATGTTGTGGAACGCCTCCAGCGTGACATCGAAGTCGGCCGACCCCACGTTCGTGCGCGCGAGGTACACGTGGCCCGAGTTCATCTGGCGGAAGCACACGTCCTTGCCGAACAGGCACACGGGCGTGAGCGGCGCCAGCGGCACCGTCGCGGCCACGCTCGCGCGCACCCCGCGCTGGGGCAGGCTCAGCCCCGCCATGCGCGCCAGCTTGCGCGAGAAGACGCCCGCGGCGCAGATCACCGTGCCGCCCTGCACCTCGCCGCGCGGGGTGCTGACGCCGACCACCGCGCCGCCGCGCGTCAGGAAGCCTTCGACCGGCGTGTAGGGGTGCAGCTCGGCGCCGTGGCGCCCTGCCGCCTCGGCGAGCGCCAGGGTGGACTTGAGCGGATGGGCCTTGCCGTCGGAGGGGGTGTAGAGCCCGCCGACGAACTCGCCTTCCATGCCCGGGATCAACGCCTGCACCTCCTTGCGGCTGAGCAGCCGCGTCTCGATGCCGTGGCGCAGGCACTCGGCGAGCGCCGCCTCGAGCTCCGGCAGCTCCGCGGCGGTCTTGGCCAGCGAGAGGCCGCCGCCCTGCACCCACTCGATATCGGCGGCCAGCTCGGCGGAAAGCTCCCGCCACAGCCGGTTGCCGAGCACCATCACGGGCGTTTCCACCGGCCCGCGGCGCTGCTGGCGCACGAAGCCCCAGTTGCGGCTGGACTGCTCCCAGGCCAGGCGCCCCTTTTCCAGCAGGGTGACCTTGAGGCCGCGCCTGGCCAGGTAGTAGGCCGCCGCGCAGCCGGCGATCCCGCCGCCGACGATGACGACGTCGTTATCGCGGCGCAGCGGGCGGTGGGGATGCAGGTTCATCTCGATCGCGGAGAAGGGGAACGCGGGGGCGGCTTCACGAGCCCTTGGCCGCGCCCTGGTGGCCGACCCGGGGGTCGTAGACGCCGATGCTGTGCTCGTACTTGGCCAACTGCTCGGGGGGGAGATACTTCTGCTCCCACTCCACCACCTTCGGGAACCCGGTCAGGTCGAAGATGCCGAACAGCCCGAGGGGGTGCTTTTCCGTCTTGAGGAAGAACTCGTTGAACGAGGCGGAGCCGCGCTGCATGTAGTCCACCAGGAAATCGTACATGGCGACCATGCCGATGCGTGAGACGTGGACGCTCTGCATCATGCACAGCCCCAGCTCCCGCAGCTCCTCGTCGGTCACCGGCGGGCGGATGGCCTGGGTGGTGGCGCGGAACAGCGTCTTCGGCCCGAGCGCGTCGCGCACGGCGCGGATCTCCTCGCGCGATTGCAGCGCCTCCACGTAGATCACGTCCACGCCGGCATCCCGGTACGCGACCGAGCGGCGGATCGCTTCGTCGAGCCCCCCGCCAACGGCGCCGCGGGCGTCGGTGCGCGCCATCACCACGAAATCGGGGTCCGTCTCGTCGCGGGTGGCGAGGGCCGCGCGGTACTTCCCGCAGGCTTCCGCGATGGAGATCAGCTCCTTGCCCTTCACGAATCCGCAGCGCTTGGGAGAGACCTGGTCCTCGATGAACAGGCCGGCCGCCCCGGCCTTGAGCAGCAGTTGGGTGGTGCGGCGCACGTTGACGGCGTTGCCGAAGCCGGTCTCGGCGTCGACGAGCACGGGAATGTCCACCGCGTTGCAGACGCGCTGGACGTTCTCCACCAGCTCGGTCTGCGTGAGCAGGCCCGCATCGGGCAGGCCGAAGATCTGCGACGCCGTGTGCGAGCCGGAGACTCCGAAGATCGGGAAGCCGGTCATCTGGGCGAGCTGGGCATGGTGGGCCGTTCCGCCCAGGATGTACTTGAGAGGCTCGCCCGCGTTGAGCAGGCGACGCAGCCTGGTGCTTTTCTTCTCGGGGGTCATGGTGCGCCTGTCTGGAAGAGGGGAGAAGCGGGCGCTACCAGCCGATCGCGTAGCCTTCGCGGCGCGGATCGGCGGCGCCGGACAGCACGCCGCGCCCGGCATCGTACACGATGCCGCACACGCCGCCCGCCCGCCAGGAGTAATCCGCCCAGGGCTCGACGGTGTTGCCGCGCCTGGCCAGGGTTTCGAGCACCTTGGGATCGACCCGGTCTTCCACCCGCAGCAGCCCCTTGTTGTATGCGTGGGGGTAGAAGGAGCTCGGGAAGTTGTATGTCGCGAAGCGTGGCGCCTCGACGGCCTCCTGCGGCTCCATGCCGAAGTCCACGATGTTGACGAAGAACTGGAGCATCGCCTGGATCTGCACGTCGCCGCCGGGGGTGCCGAAGGCGAGGAACGGCCGCCCCTCCTTCATGGCCAGCGCCGGGCTGGGGGTCAGCCGCGGGCGCTTGCCGGGGGCGATCGAGGAGGTGTGGCTCTTGTCCACCCACGATTGCGAACCGCGTCCCGAGCAGATGATGCCGAGTCCGGGGATGATCGGCGTGCCCCCGCAGGAATCGCTGGGGGTCGCCGAGAAGGCGTTACCCCACTGATCCATCACGCAGACGTAGCTCGTGTCGAACCGGTCGCCCGTATCGCCGGGGGCGCCCGCCGAGAGCCGCTCCGGGCGACGTCCGCCGCCTGCGGCCTTGCGCGGGCCGGTCTCCCATTTCCACGGCGCGCCGGGCTCGGGCATCTCGCGCCAGGCCTTCCTGGGGTCGATCTGGCCGCGGCGGGCGCGGGCGTAGGCCTTGGAGAGCAGCCCCGCCATCGGCACCTGCACGAAATCGGGATCGCCCACGTATCGGTCGCGATCCGAGAAGGCGAGCTTGAGGGACTCGACCACGCTGTGGACATACTCCACGGAGTTGTGGCCCAGCGCGCGCAGATCGAAGCCTTCCACCAGGTTGAGCGCCTCGAGCAGGGCCGGACCCTGGCACCAGGGGCCGCACGCGAACACGTCGTAGCCACGGTAGGTGACCATGGGCGCGTCTTCGATCTCGGACTTGTACGAGGCGAGATCCTCCCGGCGGAACAGGCCGTCGTGCTGCTTGTGGTAGGCGAGGATGGTCTCCGCGATCTCGCCCTTGTAGAAGGCGTCGCGGGCGGCCTGGAGCGCGGCATCGCGGCCGGCGAAGCGCTTCCTGCGCTCCGCGCGCACCATGGTGCGCATGGTCTCGGCCAGGTCGCGGTTGCGGAACACGTCGCCCGGCTCCGGCGGCTTGCCGCCGGGCAGGTAGATTGTCGCGGTGGAGGGCCAGCGCCGGTACGACTCCTGCTCCTCCTTCACGTTGTTGGACATGAAGTGGTGCATCGGGAAGCCGTGCTCCGCCAGCTCGATCGCGTCGCGGGTCACGTCCTCGTAGGTCATGGTGCCGAACTTGCGCAGGGCGAGAATCCAGGCATCGGGTGCGGCGGGGATGACGGAGCGTTGCGGCCCGTTTGGCAGCGTGCCCTTGTGGTTCTTCACGAAGTAGTCCACGGTCGCCAGCCTGGGCCAGCGGCCCAGCCCGCTGATGCTCTTGACCTTGCGCGAGCCGGCCAGGTGGATCAGCATCGGCGCGACGCCCCCGAAATTCACGATGTCCGATTGGAGGATGCCGAGGCAGATGCCCGCCGCGACCCCGGCATCCACCGCGTTGCCGCCCCGCTCGAGGATGCGCAGGCCCGCGAGCGTCGCGAGGTGGTGACCCGATGAGACCATCCCGTGGGTGCCCCGCACCGAGGGACGCAGGGCAGGCTTGGAGCGCTCGTGCTTGGAACTGAGATGATCGTTCGCCATGGCAGACCCCTCAAGGAGTAGTGCGGACGCGGCGCAAGCGGGTGTTCCGCCGCGGTCGTGGACATTCGCTGGCGACCCCGCGAGCCCCCCTCGGGCGGCTCAGGATCGGGCCGAACCCGGCGGCCGGCCCGCGACGCGACAAGCGTGTGGAACGCACGTCCGCCCAGGGATGCGCGCGCTCGGGAACCTTCATCAGGCGCACCTTACGCCAATTGCCGCCCGCAGGTAAAGGGTCGCGGGCCGCGCTGCGGGGGCCGGGGCAGCGTGCCGGGCATCCGCCTCCACAGCGCACCTGCCGGAGACTGTCGGCTCCGGCGCGGGTCGCTCCGGCCCGCAGCGTGCCACCATGGCCGCGCGCGCTGCATTGCTTTTTCCCGCACGAACCGACTATAGGTGTCACACGTGAAACCTCTGGAGGTGCCTCGCAGAATCCATCGGGCGGAATCAGCGCATGAGCCAATTCGAGACGATCGACGTTCAGCTTGAAATGACGCTCCTCAAGCGCATCGATGACCTCGTGGACGAACTTCAGATGTCACGCGAGGAGTTCATCGTGAAGGCGATCGACAACGAGCTGCGCTGGCAGGAGATGCAGATGCTCAAGGATGAAATCTCCACCCAGGAGCTGCAGAAGATGCTGTTCCAGTCCGGCCAGTCGCTCATGCCGACCCTGGCCGAAGAGGCCCAAGTGGCGGGTCCCGACCTGCATGAGTGCGAGCTGTGTCTGCGGGTGTTCGGCAAGCCGCTCGCTGCCGTGAAAGGCCCCGTGCT
Source organism: Candidatus Lambdaproteobacteria bacterium (assembly GCA_016204605.1). GTDB lineage: Bacteria > SAR324 > SAR324 > SAR324 > JACQKK01 > JACQKK01. The sequence continues at coordinate 11,742 of JACQKK010000107.1, read as the reverse complement.
CTGCGATGAGTGCCTCCAAACCGCTCGTGGCGGCGACTTCGGCCCGCTCTACTCGCGCTCCTGAGCCCGCCCGCTACCCGCCCCGGTTCGCCCGCTCCCCCCCGCGTTCGCGGGCCATCGACGCGGCCAGGCGCCGCCAATCGTTTCCGTTTCCCTGGCACAAAAGGGAAACCCCCGGCTCTGCCGGGGAGGCAGTGACTGCTGGCCGCCAACGGCCCGCGATGCTAGACTGCGCCCCTGGTCGTGTCGTCAGACGGCCGGACTGCAGCCGCGACCGCCACAAGGCGGCTGAGGGCATGGGCGCAGCAGCCGGGGGTCGGGGATGATCGCTCAGTCAGGAGGGTGCACCGCATGGCAGCGGAAGGGATCAAGATCATCGCCGACAACCGCAAGGCCCGCCACGACTACGAGCTGCTGGAGCGGGTCGAGGCCGGCATCGTGCTCACCGGCGCCGAGGTGAAGAGCCTGCGCGAGGGCAAGCTCACCCTGAGCGAGAGCTACTGCCGCGTGGAGAGCGACGGCGCCGTCTACCTCGTCGACGCCCACATCCCCCCCTACACCCACGGCAACCGCTTCAACCTGGACCCCGTGCGGCGCCGCAAGCTGCTGCTGCACCGCACCGAAATCCGGCGGCTGAACACGCGCGTGCGCGAACGCGGCTTGACCCTGGTGCCCACCAAGGTATACTTCAAGCGGGGCATCGTGAAGGTCGAGATCGCGCTGGCCAAGGGCAAGCGCCTTCACGACAAACGTGATACAATTAAAAAACGCGATGTCCAGCGCGAAGTGGCGCGGGCGATGCAAGCCTGAGCCGAAGGGTGTTCCCCGAGCTGTGTTCCGCAAGACATGGGGGCGTTCAGGATTCGACTACGGGAGAAGACGGAAGGCAAGCAAGCCGTGGTTGGGCGAATGGCCACGAAAAAAATCGTCCACTATACTTCAGCTGCCAACAACAGCGAGTATTCTCCGGTTGCCTTGGCCGCGTAAGCGGTCCTCGCACCTACACCGGATGCGGTCCCCCGGACGCACGATATGAGGGCTCCCGCAAAAGAAATCGTGCTCAGCCCGCGCGGTCACCCGGCCCGCGCAGGTGAAGCGCAACGGGTTGGCTCCCGGTGAGGCTGCTGCAGCCGACACCCGGGCGCGAGATCGACAACAGCAGCTAAGCTTGTAGAAACCCTTCAGGTCGCTCGTTAGGACGCGGGTTCGATTCCCGCCGCCTCCATTAACATCAATCATATCAATGACTTAAGTCGGATTTCGGCATCCGTGCAACCCTCGTGTGCATGGCTGCCGGGTCACGTCCAAGTCGCCCGCCTGCATGCGTCCCCGCCGGTCCGGGCGGTTCTCGCCCGGTTCCGGCCTCGTCTTTCCTTCCGCCCGACCCGTTCCCGTGTTATTCCATTTCTCCTTCAATCGTGAAAGAAAACTCCGCGTCCCTGAGGAGCGCGTAGCAAAGCGGAGCGCGTCTCGAAGGGCGCGTGGGCAGGCCGCGGCCTTCGAGACGCCCTGCTCCGCAGGGCTCCTCAGGCGCGCGGTTATTTATGGCAGCATAGAGTGGAATCGGAATTACACGTCAGCGGTCTTCGCGAAGTCCACTGCGAACCTCGCCGTTCCCGCCATGGGGCGAGCCGCAGCGTCATCCGTCGTTCGACGCCGATCGACCGCCATGCTGTCTGCCGATGCGCCGGGAATCTCCCGCCTGCCGGCTGGGAACGGGGCCGCCACCCTCCGCATACCTGCCGCTTGGCGGCAGGTCTTTCACGATTTCATCGGAACCGATCGAGACCACGCGGCGGATGCCGGGACGATGCTCTCCCGGCAGCGTCCGCCGAATTGAAAGGAGGAGAGCGGTGAGCGGTCAACCTCGTCTTCAGGGAAGAGTGGCCTTCATCACCGGCGCCAGCCGCGGAATCGGGAAAGCCGTTGCCCTTGCCTATGCGGAGGAGGGCGCCGATCTGATGCTATTGGCGCGACAGGCTGGACTCCTGGAGGCCGTCGCGGATGCTGCGAGGGCCAAAGGCGTTCAGGCACTCACCTTTTCGGCCGATATCACCGATGCCGAACAGGTGGAGGCGGCCATGGAGGTGACGGAGCGCCGCTACGGCCGGATCGATGTGCTGGTCAACAATGCGGGAATCTACAGGGGCGCGAAATTCGTGGACTACGACCTGGAGACCTGGAACCGGGTCCTTCAGGTCAACGTCAATGGCACCTTCATCTGTACGCAGGCGGCCCTCAAGCGCATGGTGCCGCGGCGCTCCGGCAAGATCGTCATGATGGCCTCCACCGCCGGAAAATACGGCTCGTTGTATCAGGCGGCCTATAACGCCTCCAAGCACGCCGTGGTGGGCATGACCCGGTGTCTGGCACTCGAGACGGCCAAGCAGGGGATCACGGTCAATGCGATCTGCCCCGGCTTCGTGGAAACGGACATGATCGAGGCGTTGATACCGAACGCCATGAAGAACGCCGGCATCGAGGATCGCCAGGGTATGACCCAGGCGCTCCTGCAACGGGTTCCGATCGGGCGCTTCCTGCAACCGGAGGAGATCGCCCATCTCGCGGTCTACCTGGCATCCTCGGAATCGGACGGCATGACGGGCCAGGCGCTGACGATCTCCGGCGGCTTGATCCTGGTGTAAACGCCTGTTCCCGTGAGGCTGGGGATCGATTTCCGCCCGCCTCCACTTTCTTCCCGGCAATCCAGTCGCAACGCGCGGCGAGCGGCGGCCTGTGGCACATGACCACAGGCGCCGGCGTCGTCCCCTGCGCGTCCCCGCCCCCTACCGCTTGGCGGGGTCGTTGACCTGGCTGGTGTCGGCGGCGAGCGACTTTTTGATGCGCTCGGCATCGACGGCGATGGTCACCCCGGCGCGCTCCTGCTGGAGCCGCATCGAGACGCGGGAGTCGAGCTGGCCCCAGCCGCGGTTCAAGGCCTCGGTCATCTCCTCGAGGGTGAGGTTGCAGAGGCGCATGGGGACGCCGACCTCGCGCCCGAGGGCGACCGCGAGCGAGACGTCCTTGTGCGCCAGGCGCAGGGCGAAGGCCGGCGGCTCGTACTTGCCCTGCAGGAACTGGTCGATCAGGCCATCGAAGGTGCGCAGCCGCCCCCGGGCGCCCTGGCGCACCGCCTCGAACAGCACGAGGGGGTCCACGCCAGCCTTGACGCCCATGGTGAACGTCTCCGCCAGGGCCGCGTTGAGGGCGTAGCCGGAGCAGTTGTGCACCAGCTTGGCCACGGTGGCCTGGCCGGCCGGCCCGACGTAGCGGGCCTGATCGCCGATGGCGTCGAGCACGGGCTTGTACTTCTCGAAGGCGCCCTTGTCGCCGCCGACCCAGAGGGCGAGCTTGCCCGTCTTCGCGCCGCGCGGCCCGCCGCTCACCGGCGAATCCAGCATGTGCGCGCCCTTGGCGGCGAAGGCGGCGCTGATCTTCTGCACCACGGCGCGCGAGTTCGTCGAGAGGTCGAAGAACGCGGCGCCCTTGCGCATCCCGGCCAGCAGCCCCTCCGGGCCGAGGGCCACCGCCTCGACCTCCGGCGGGCCGGGTAGCGAGGCGAACACCACCTCGGACGCGGCCGCGACCTCGCGCGGGGTCGCCGCCCAGACGGCGCCGGCCTTGAGGTGCGGCTCCGCCGCCTCCCGGCGCACGTCGTGCACGGTCAGGCTATGGCCCGCCTTCTGCAGATTCGCCGCCATGCTGGCACCCATGGTGCCCAACCCGATGAATCCCACCTTCATGTCCATCTCCTTGTGAGCGAGGGGTCGCGGGAGTCCGTCCATGTTGCATGCCGACATGGATGAAACCCACCGCGTCCCTGAGGAGCGCGAAGCGCGTCTCGAAGCCTGTCCTGAGCCAAGCCGAAGGAGGCGCGGATGCGCAAGCGGCGGCCTTCGAGACGACCCGCTACGCGGGCCTCCTCAGGCGCGCGGGTTCTGGCGTCGATCAGCTCCGGGTCGCGTCACTTCTTCTCGGCCTCGTAGATGTCGGCCACCGTCTGCGCCGCCGTCATGCCCGCCGGCCAGCCGGCGTAGAACGCCATGTGCGTCACGATCTCCGCGATCTCCTCCCGGGTCACGCCGTTGGCGAGCGCGCGCGTGACGTGGCTCTTGAGCTGCATCGGGCGCACGGTGGCCACCAGGGCCGCCACGGTGATCAGGCTCCGGTCGCGCTTCGAGAGCCCCTTGCGTTCCCAGAGGTCGCCGTAGATGACGTCGTTGGTGTAGTCGACCAGCGCCGGGAAGAGCGGCTGAATGCGGTCGCGGTGGGCGGAAGGCGGTGCTTTGGCCATGGCGGGCTCCCTGGAAGGTGTGGCGGAATTGTGGGGGTGGGTGGGCCGGGGAATCCCGGCCTCCCCGCACCGGTAAAGGGCGGAATGGGCTCCGCACGGCTGCCGCGAGGATGCGGCCGTTTGGACGATCCCGGCACGCCTCAGCGCGCCGCCGCCTGGCCCTCGGCCTTCAGCAGTGCCAGCAACCCGCCGCTCTGGACGATCTGGATGAGCTGGGGCGGCAGCGGGTTGCCGCGGCGCTCGGTGCCGCGGGTGAGGTTGCGCACCAGCGAGCGGTCGAAATCGAGCTCGAGCCGGTCGCCCTCCTCGAACATGGCGGAGACGCCAGGGCAGGCCAGCACGGGGAACGCGATGGTGATGCTGTTGCGGAAGAAGATGCGGCCGAACGATTCGGCCACCACGCAGCCGATGCCGAGCTTCTTCAGGTTGACCGGCGCCGTCTCGCGACTCGACCCGCAGCCGAAGTTCGAGCCGCCCACGATCACGTCGCCCGGCCGATGGCCGGCGGGGAACTGCGGGTGGATGTGGAGGATCGTTTTCTTCGCTTCCTCCCAGTCACTGTACTGGCTGAAGCTCGGGGCCATGTAGTCGGTGGTGATGTTGTCGCCGAACTTCCACACCTTGCCTGTGACGACGATGCTCATGGGGCGCTCCTCGGAGTGGGGTCGCGGCCGGGGTCAGGCCAGGGCTCAGGCCATGTACTTGCGCGGGTCGGTGATCCGCCCTGCGATGGCCGAGGCGGCCACGGTCTCGGGCGAGCCCAGGTAGAGCTGGCTCTCCGGGCTGCCCATCCGCCCCTTGAAGTTGCGGTTGGTCGAGGAGATGCACGTCTCGCCCGGCGCCAGGATGCCGGTGCTGCCGCCCCCGCAGGGCCCGCAGCCGGGAGGCGAGATCAGCGCGCCGGCCTCGACGAAGGTCTGGATCACGCCGTTGCGCACCGATTCGGCGAGCACCTCCTGCGAGGCGGGGATCAGCAGCAGCCTCGTGCCGGAGTGCACGCGCCGACCCTTGAGGATGGCCGCCGCCCGCTGCAGGTCCTCGACGCGCGCGTTGGTGCACGAGCCGATGAATGCCTGCTGCACGGGCACGTCGCCCACGGCGGAGATCGGCTTGACGTTGTCCACGAAGTGCGGGCAGGCCACCTGCGGCTCGAGGGCGCTCGCGTCGAACTCGTGCACGGCCAGGTAGCGCGCATCGGGGTCGGGGCCGAAGGTGCGGACGGGCCGATCGGTGCGCCCGCGCAGGTAGGCCAGCGTCTTCTCGTCGGCCTCGAAGAAGGCGAATTTGGCGCCGATCTCGACACCCATGTTGCTCATGGTGATGCGGTCGCTGAGGCTCAGGTCGCGCGCGACCGGCCCGCCGAACTCGACCGCCTTGTACTGGGCCACCTCCGCCTTGAAGGTGCCGGCGATGTGCAGCATCAGGTCCTTCGAGGTGACGCCGCGGCCGAGCCGGCCCTTCATCTCGAAGCGGATGGTCTCCGGCACCTGGAACCAGTTCTCGCCCTTGTACATGCTGTAGGCGATCTCCGAGTAGCCGAGCCCGGTGGAGGCGCAGCCCAGGGCGCCGTAGGTGGTGGTGTGCGAATCGCCGCCCACCACCAGCGTGCCCGGCAGCGCATGGCCCTGCTCGGGCATCAGCGTGTGGCAGATGCCCATCCCCACATCGTAGAAGCTCTTGATGCCGAGCTGCTTCACCCACGCGCGCATCTTGCGATGGCCGTCCGCGGCCTTGACGTTCAGGGCCGGCACCCGATGGTCGATCACCACCACGATCCGATCGGGGTCCGCCACCCGCGTGAAGCCGTTGGCCTGCAGGATCTCGTAGGCATGGAGAAAGGAGTTGTCGTGGCCCATGATCTTGTCGACCCGGGCGATCACGTACTCGCCTGGCGTCACGCGCTCCCGGCCGGAGGCGCGGGCCAGGATCTTCTCGGCCATCGTCATGCCCATGGCTGTTCTCCCCGTGAAAGGTGGCTCCCGGCCAAGGGCCGGCGGCGTCCCCTCCCCCATCCCTTCCCCACCAGGTGGGGAGGGGTGCCCGCAAGGCGGGGTGGGGACGCCCCGGGCGGGCGCCGGATCGGTCGCGACCCGCCTGCGCGTGTGTGGCACGAAACCCCGGCCGTGCTCCGAGTGTGTGGTCACGAGCGGCAGGCGAAGTCAAGTCTTCCGCCGGAGCGGTAGTGTCTGAGTTTGCCGGAAGCGTGCAGGGTTCAGTGCAGCCTCACCCCCGCCGCTGGCGCGGCTGCCCCCTCTCCTGGGGGAGAGGGGGCGGGCTGCAAGCCGCTGCGTTGGCTGATCAGGGGCTCCCTCCCTCTCATGGAAGGAGAGGGAGGGCTGGGGAGGGTGAGGCCGCTAACGAAGGCGACCCAATTCAAACTGAGTCACTTCCACCAGGCTCCTCACTTCTTCCTGTAAAATGCCTCCGTGGCCGGGCGCAGGGGACGGCCGAGCCAGAGCGGGCGGCGCAGGCCGTCAGGGCGGTTGGGCGGGCGGGTCAGCGCCAGCCATTCCTGGTACACCTGGAAGGACCTGTTGGTGTCCACCACCACGTCGCCGTATTGGTCCTCGGGGCCCGGCCGCTCCAGCCGCACGCGCTGATGCCAGCAGTGCATGCCGCTGATGGGGTCCGGGTGCACCGCGTGGGTGATGTTCTGGTGCACCCCGCCATCGCGCCAGAACAGGCGCTTCGAGTCGGGGTCGGCGCTCTCGAAGGGCTGCGGGCCGGTGACGGTGGTCATCTTCCAGCGGCCCTTGCTCTGCTCGACCAGCGCGACGACGTTGGTGGCGAAGCGGTTGGCGCCGAGCTGCTCCGAGAGCCGCCAGCGGCCGATGTGGTGGGAGCAGGCCACGACGCCCGGCTTGATGGCCTCGGTCACCCAGACCCGGTCCACGAAGTGGCCGATGTCGGTGACCAGCTTGAGCAGGTCGCCCGTCTTGACGCCCAGGCGCGCCGCGTCGGATGTGTGGAGCCAGATCGGGTTGCGGTGGGAGATCTCGAACAGCCACTTGGCGTTGCCGGAGCGCGTGTGGATGTGGTGGGGCAGGCGGAAGGTGGGCACGAGCACGTACTCGTGATTCGCCTTGTCGAGCCCGTCGGGGTGGATGTGGCTCTTGATGTAGCCGGGGATCGCATACTCGGGCCAGCCCCACTCGTCCATGGTCGGCGAATAGAACTCCTGCTTGCGCGAGGGGGTGGGGAAGCCCACCCGCGGCGCGCCGTCGGTCACCACGCCCAGCGCCTCGCCGTTCTTCGTGACGATGCCCGTGCCGGGGTCGGTGGCCGCGCCTTCGAGCTCCTTGGGGCCGAGCACCCGGGCGTGCTTGAGGTAGGCATCGCGCTCGATCTCGAAGGCGCCGTAGCGCACCATGTAGTCGTAGGGGCTGAGCCCCTCCCGCTGTGCGGCCTCGGGCAGGCCGGGGGTGCGCTCGAAGATGTAGCGGTAATACTCCTCGATGGTGATCTTCTCGCCGGGCCGGTAGGGCGAGATGAAGTGCCGGCGGATGCCGAGCGACCCGTCGGGATCGATGCGCCAGGAGAGCTCGATCCAGAACTCGTCCTCCTCCCACACCTCGCCCGGATTGACCTCGTGGGTGAAGCGCACCGGGCGCCCCTGCTGCTGGGCCGCGCGCCGCAGCACGGGCTGGCGGAAGGCGATCCACATCCCGGCGTGGGTCTCGTAGCTGTTGATGTCGTGGCGCTCCGAGGCGTGGCCCATCGGCAGCACGTAGTCGGCGAAGTAGGCCGTCTCGTTCCAGGTGGGGGTGAGCGCGGCGTGCAGGCCGATCAGCGCCTCGTCGCGCAGCACCTCGATCCAGGAGAAGCCGTCGGGGTACGTCCAGACCGGGTTGAACACGCGGGTGAAGTACGTGTCGATCCGGCCGCGTCCCTCCTTGAGCTGATGGGGCAGGATCTGGCTCATCTCGTAGTGGCAGAGCGGGTACTCGTCGGGGTACGCCAGCTCGTTCCAGAATTTCTGCGCCGGCGGGTTGTCGAACAGGGTGGGCTTGAACTTGTTCCACCCGCTGGGCGAGGTGCCGCCGGGGGTGCCCACGGCGCCCGTGAGCACGCTCAGGAAGTGCAGGCAGCGCGCCACCTGCCAGCCGCCCAGGTTGCCCGAGGCGGCGGCGCGCCAGTTGTGGGTGGCGAAGCGCGTGCCGGCCTCGCCGATGCGCCGGGCCACCTGCACCACCACGGCCGCATCGATCCCCGCCTCCCGTGCGGCGAACTCGGGGGTGAATTCCGCGTAGACCTCGAGCAGCTTCGCGATGAAGACCTCGAAGGTCGGGGCCGCGCCGGGGTGCTTGGCGGCGAGGTACTCCCGCCAATTGACCCACTGCTCCATGAACGGGCGGTTGTAGAGCTTCTCGGTCAGGATCACCCGCGCCATGGCCAGCAGCACCGCCGCCTCCGAGCCGGGGTAGGTGGGCAGCCAGTACTCGGCCATGCTGGCGGTGTTCGAGAGCCGGGGGTCCATCACGGCCAGCGGGGCGCCGGCCATCATGCCTTCCATGATGCGCTGGGCGTGCGGGTTGAAGTAGTGGCCCGTCTCCAGGTGCGAGCTGATCAGCAGGATGAAGCGCGCGTGGGCGTAATCGGGCGAGGGGCGGTCGAACCCGCACCACAGGGCGTAGCCCAGCCGCGCGCCGGCCGAGCAGATGTTGGTGTGGCTGTTGTGGCCGTCCACCCCCCAGCTCTTCAGGATGCGGTCGACGTACAGCTCGTGGCCGGGGCGGCCGACATGGTAGACCACCTCGTTGTGGCGCCGCTCGACGAGCGCCTTGCGGATGCGCGCCGCGAGCTCGTCCAGCGCCCGATCCCAGGAGATGCGCTCCCAGCCGTCGCCGCCCCGCGCCCCGGTGCGCTTGAGCGGGTAGAGGATGCGGTCCGGGTCGTTGAGCTGGTTGATGGTGGCCGGGCCCTTGGCGCAGTTGCGCCCGCGCGAGCCGGGGTGGTGCGGGTTGCCCTCGAAGCGGCGCACCCGCCCGCTCTGCTTGTCCACGTACGCCACCAGCCCACAGGCCGCCTCGCAGTTGAAGCAGGTGGTGGGCACGAGCTGGTAGTGGCGCTGCGCCTTGCGGGGCCAGGCCCCGGCGTCGTACTCGACCCAGTCGCCCCACTGCTCGATCGGCGGGAAGTTCCTGAGCGCCGTCTCGGCCAGGCGCGGCAGCTCCTGCTCCGGCTCCGCGTGCAGGGTGGGGATCAGGCGCAGGGCCTCCGCGGCGCGTTCAATCCAGGACTTTGCGAACATCGGGTGGGCTCTCTCGATGGGGTGGCCGGAGCGCCGCTCACGACCGGCGGCGGCTGGAGGGCACGTTGGAGCGGAATGCGCGGACGACCCTCACCGCAGCGCTATCAACTGCGGCGCACGCACCCAGCAGTGCTCCAGCACCAGGGCGAACGTCAGCGCCAGCACCAGCGCCGGCAGCTCGAACAGCGGGTTCCGCCCCGCCAGCAGCGCCAGCGGCAGCAGGTTGCCCAGCAGCACCGCGCTCCAGAACGGCACCCGCAGCGGGCCGCGCGTGATCAGCGCCGCGGCGCGGGCCGTGTCCTGGGTGACGTGGGGGAGCGTGAACTCGGCCGCCAGCAGCAGCAGGTGCAGGGCCAGAGCCGTCCGCAGGCCGGCATCGGCCACTGCGCGCACGGCGGTCTGGTCCGCCACGATGCCGAGCAGCAGCAGCACCGCGCTCCCGGCGACGGCACTCTGCACGACCATGTTCACGGGCAGGAGCGGGCTCTGCCAGAAATCGCGGCCCTTGGCCTGGGCCAGCAGGAACGCCGTGTACACCGCGGTCAGCAGCCCGAGCGCCACCAGCAGCGCCTTCAGCAGGGGCACGTCCCCCGCGCCGAAGTGGAGGTGCAGCGCCCAGGCCAGCGCGAGCGCGCCGAACGCGGCGATGCAGTAGGCGCCCCGCACCAGCCAGGAGCGCCACTGGGGCCGCAACAGCACGTAGAGGAACCGCTCCGGCCGGTCCAGGTCCTTGACCAGCAGCGCACCCGTGAGTGCGAGGAACACGAGCGAGGTCCAGGCCAGCCCCTTGGCCACGCGCGCCGGCAGCTCCAGCAGCCCCAGCAGGTTCAGCAGCAGGGGCAGGAACAGCACGCCGGCGGCGATGGACTTGCTCCAGAGGTAGCCCGTGACCTCCCAGTCCCAGAGCACGCCCTTCGCGGGCGCATCGTAGCTCCGCCTGACCGGCACCCGCTCCAGCGGGGCCTCCCGGGCGGCGCCGTCACCGGCGCTCTCCTGCGCGCCCATGGCCAGGATGCGGGTCATGGTCGCGTAGTCGGCCAGGGCGGCCCTCTCGGCGGCGTAGCGGGCGTAGTGGCCCACGCCGGTGGCCTGGTGCGAACCGAAGTAGCTCGCCTGTGGCGGCGCGGCCTCGGGGCTGAGCGCGGCCTCATCGCCCTCGATATAGAACAGCTTGGGGCGGGTGTGCTTTTCGGGCTTGCGGGTGGTGACCTGCGCCCGGGAGAGCAGGCGGGCGATCTCCGAGCCCGGATCGTCCATGTCGCCCGAGACGATGGCGTGCACCGGGCACACGATCACGCAGGCCGGCTCCAGCCCCCGGTCGATGCGGTGCGCGCAGTAGTTGCACTTGGCGGAGGTGTGCGACTCGGGGTCGATGTAGAGCGCATCGTAGGGGCAGGCCTGCATGCACGACTTGCAGCCGATGCAGCGCTCCGGGTGGAAATCGACGATGCCGTCCTGGCGGATGAACAGCGAGGTCACCGGGCAGATCGTCACGCAGGGCGCATCCGCGCAGTGGTTGCAGCGCGTGACCGCGAAGACGCGGCGCGTATCGGGGTAGACCCCCTTCTCGATGTACTTGACCCAGGTGCGGTTCACCCCCACGGGGACGTTGTGCTCGGATTTGCACGCGACCGTGCAGGCGTGGCAGCCGATGCACTTCCGGTTGTCGATGATGAAGCCATAACTCATGGGGCTTAGCTATTCGTACGGGGTATAGAGGGGCAGAGCAGCCACGGGGCTATCCGCGCGGCGATTGTCCGTCAGCCGACGCGGGCCGCAGCAGGCCCCGGCCGGCAAGCGGCACATCATGGTGCCAGTCCCCACCGTCTGTCAAGGCGCCATCCCATGGCTGTGTGACAGCACCCCGACGGCGCGGACGCGCGTGGCCTCGCCCAGGGTCTCCGGCGGCGGGGCCCGGAGTCGGCGTGAGAAAGACGGGGGGAAAGGCAGAGGACGGGCAGGGTGCAGGCAGGGTGCAGCCCGCCCCTGGGGCGGGCACGGACACGGGCGAGCGGCAGGTGCCTCCGGCCGGCCTCAGGCGGCAGGCGAATCTCCGCGCGCCTTGGCCTCGACGTTCTCGGGCGCCTGGTAGAAGACGATCCGGCTGCAGTGGGCGCAGGTGCCGTGCTGGCTGGGGTTGGCGATGAGGATGTTGTAGGCCTGCGGGGGCAGGGCCACCCGGCAGCCGGTGCACGTG
>JACQKK010000120.1 GCA_016204605.1 Candidatus Lambdaproteobacteria bacterium | reverse complement strand
GCCCCGGGCGCCCCCCTCGCGGGGGCGGCACGCCCGGCGACCCTGCGCCCGATCTGCGGGACGGCCCGCGGCCGTCCGGCTCCTCACCCATGGCTCACCTCCGCCCGGGGTACGCCTCCGCCTGCACGGGGCCTCGTCACGCCGGGCCGCGTCAGAGCGGCGCCGACCTCCTCGCCCTATACCCTGCCTCGCGGGCGGGCCTGGGGACGGACGGCGGCACGCCCGGCGCTGCGCCGGGTGGACTCCGCCCCTGCCCGCGCCACCCCCGAGGGGGCTCCGCCGGCGGGTCGCCCCGGGCGCACCCCTCGCGGGGGCGGCACGCCCGGCGACCCTGCGCCCGATCTGCGGGACGGCCTGGGGCCGTCCAGCTCCTCACCCATGGCCCACCTCCGCCCGGGTACGCCTCCGCCTGCGCGGGGCCGATTTCTCTCGAATCGCCCCATCACCACGCCGCCGCGTCACCCATTCCTTTGGCGGGTGACCTCCCGGACACAGGCCCACCTGGGCCAGCCGGTACACGGACGGAGGGCCTCCTCTCACCGCACCTCGCCGACGAGGCCATTCGTCCCTGCCCAGCTGTCGCTTCGGTGACACGGCCGGGAATTCAAACCGCGCCCGCTCCCCGGAATTCCGCGCGCCGCCCCGGGAACTCCTCCCGGGTCCGGCGCGCAGCATCAGGGGACACACCATGCGCTGCAATGCCCTGTAGCGGGATGCGCCGCATCCCTTCCACACCCACTCGACTCGTCGTCATGTTCGGAAGTTCCTTCCACAGTGAAGAAAAGCATGAATATGAAACCACCTCCGTCCTATAGCAGCCGCGCGCGGTGCCGGACTTCCCCGGCACACGAGGAAGAGCGCGCCTCGTGGGGGGTCGGCCGAGGCCGACCCGCCTGGGTGTTCGCCGATGGCCTACCGTTCTCCCCCAATCGCCGGGGAGAACGGCGACCGTTCCTACCCCAGCAACGACAGCACCGTCTTGGGCGTCTGGTTGGCTTGCGCCAGCATGGCCGAAGCGGACTGCATCATGATGGAGTTGCGGGTGTACTCCGTGACCTCCTTCGCCATGTCGGCGTCGCGGATCACGGATTCCGCATTGGTCAGCTCCTCGGTGTTGATGCGCAGCTGACGCAGGTTGCTTTCGAGCGTGTTCTTCTGGAACGCGCCGAGGTTGGCCCGCGTGACGTTGATCTCGTCGATCGCCCTGTCGATCAACCGCTGCGAATCGCCGGCGCTCTGGGCCGAGCGCAGGTCGAGGTCGCGCAGGCTTTGGAACCTGCTGACGTTCGCCACGCCGCGGCCGAGCACGCGGGTGTTGGTGTTGACCAGCGAGACGGAGACCGTCTGGCCGGCGTTGGGACCCACCTGGAACAGCGGCGAGTTCTGGTACACCGCGATGCGTCCCGCGGCGGAAGCGCCTTCGCCGGCATCCTCTTCGGTGAGAATGTCGCCGGTGTAGCGGATCTTGAGCCCCTGCACCCGCGTACCGTCGGCGCCGGTCAGCACCTGGCCTTTGCCGGTGGTCACTTCACCGCCGATAAAGCCCCGGATGTCCTGGCCGGGAGTGGCCTGCTCCATCACGCGCGACTGCTGCGAGAGCACCCCTTCGCTCGACGAGGCGACCGCGAACGAGTAGGCGCTGCCGAACTTTTCGTGCTTGATTTCGAACGTGCCGTCCTCGTGCACGACCAGCCGGAGCGCCAGCCCGTTCTGCTTGATCTCGTCATGCAGCTTGCCGATGGTCTGCGCCACCGAATCGCCCTGCTGCGCCACGAAGGAGACCGTCTTGCCGCCTTCGGAGACGGTGAACTCCTCGCCGCCATCGACCATCTCCTGGGTCAGCGCGACCGTACCCTTCACGCTGGCCTGGGTGCCCAACTGGGTCACCCGCACCTCGTAGCCTTCCACCGGCGAAGAGCGCGTTTCCGGCGAGGCGCCCACGAATTCGAGCCCCGCGCCGATCCCGACGCCGTTGGCGCCCTGGCTGCCATCGAGCAGCTTCTTCACGCCGAACTGCGAGTTGGTGGTGATGCGGTCGATGGTGTTGAGGGCGTTCTCCAGCTCGAGCTGATCGGCTTCCAGCATGGACTGGTCGTTCGCGCCCTCGTTGGCCGCGTGGATGGAAAGCTGGCGCATTTTCACCAGCAGGTTGCTCACCTCGGTCAGTGCCGCTTCCGTGGTCTGCACCATACCGATGGCCGTCTCGGAGTTGTCGACCGCCTGGTTGAGTCCGGAAATCTGCGCCCGCATCTGCTCGGAGATGATCAGGCTCGCGGGGCCGTCGGCCGCGCGGTTGATCTTCAGTCCCGAGGAGAGCTTCTCCAGCGACTTGCCCAGGGCGGTATCGTTCGTGAGCATTTGCCGGTGGCTGTTCATGGCCGTGATGTTGTGGTTGATGCGCAAAGACATTGGGAACCTCCTTGTGTGTTCGGGTCGGAGCCCTGCCAGGGCCCCGACGAGTTCCTTCCGTTGGATGACAGGCGCGGGCACGCCACCCGGGCGCGGCCGGAGGGTACACCCCTCCCTGCCGGCGTCCGGGCCTGGTAACCCCCGCCGCTCAGCGGTCTCCCGCACGGGTGCGGAGCGCCGCGAAACTTCGCGACACCCCGCGCACGCGGCACCCGCTCGGAGCCGCCCCCCGCGAGAGGACGAACCGCGTCCCCGCGGGTGGCCCGACGCAGTCGCGCAGCACTGTGCAGCGCGACTGCGCCTGCACCGTCCGCGCGGCTCCTCAACCGCGCGGGCGGCGCCCGGATCGGGCAAATCCCGGTGGGGCCGGGCGCGCGCCCGATAGGGCACCGCCCCGACCCCGCCGCTCCGCGTTCCCGTGATGCACGCTGCCCAACCGCACCCCCCAACCATGGGGGGCGCAGCGGGGCCTCGGCACCCGATCCTGCACTGGGCGGACGACCGCCCCCCGCAGGGGCTCTCCCCAAGGGAGAGCATCCTGCGTCAGACGCAACACATCGCGTTGCCGGAGCCACACGGGCGCCGGCAGCGTGACGTTCCACGTCGGTGCACGAGGGCATGCTCCGCCCTCGGATGCCCGGGAGCTCCGCCAGGAGCTCCCGCCATCCCAGGGCGCACCAGCGCCTGGGCAAACCCCCGGCTGGCCCCGCCCCCGCCAGACGGCGGATGGCGGACCACACGCACCGGGTCTTCCGGCTGCATCAGATCCCTCCTCCAGGGAGGCGTCGCTCCCGGGCCGCTTTCCCTCGCGGGAGGCGCTCCGGGCGCAGGCCCTGCCCTGTACGCTCCTGCACGGCATCAGCTGCGGCGCAGCCATCGCGCCGCAAGCCGGACGGTGGATAGACCCCTCCCTGCAAATGCTCCTGCGGTCGAGATCCCGCCTGGCCGCGGCCCGATGGACCGGCCGCGCCCTGCCGCCGTCAGCGGGCGATCCGAGTTCGTCCGGGGCCGGGGCGGCTGCACCGTCCCTTGCCCGCGCCGAATCCGGGCACCCGTCCCCGGCGTCTCCGCATCGTTGGATGCGGCTGCCCCTGCCCGCGGCGCTTCGGCTGGAGCACGGCGAGGCTGGGCAGAGCCGGTTCCCACCGGTGCACGCTGTGCCCGTGCAGCCGCCGATTCCGAACGGCGGACCACACGGCACCATGCACCTTCAAACACACACACCGTCAGCGGTCACGACCCGTCACGGGGAAACCCCCGCTCCGGTCCGCGACTTCCCTCAGCCCGCCCGCCCGCAACCGGCGCGGAAGGGCTGGGAGAAGGGCGGACTGCGCCCTGCGCAATCCCGGCCTCCTGACCGCGATCCTGACCTCAGCTCCCGGCGGCCATGTCCGGCAGCCAGGCCGGGCCGACGCCCTGGGCCCACGTGCATTGGGCGGCATGCCCGCCCATGGGGCGGAGGCCCGAGCCCCGATCGGGCTAGAGGCCGCTCAGCCGGGCCACCGGGGCTGCGGCGCCGCCGGCGGCCATTCCTGCCGCCAGGGCGAAACCCGGCACGTCCCGATCCCACGTCCGAATTGCACGTGCCCAACCCATCTTCGAACTGCACGCCTGCCCGGGCGGCGCCCGTCAGGGCCTTCCCGGAACTCTCGCCGGCTGCCCCCGCGAGAGCTCGGGGAAGGCCCCCGGCGCGGCTCCCGACCGGGAGCCGCTCCGGGGACACGGAGGTTGCTCGAACGGGAGGCGGCCCCGCCCACCATGGGGGGGGACGGCCTCTCGATTCCCGGACGCCGGCGCCAATCGCCGACGCCCCCTGCGCGCGAGGCCACCCGGCTGCGCCGCGCCAAAGCGCGGCACCGGGGGTCCTCCCGGATATCAGCCCAGCAGGGCCAGCACCGTCTGCGGCACCTGGTTGGCCTGGGCGAGCATCGCGGTCGCCGACTGCACCATGATGCTGTTGCGGGTGAACTCCGTGATCTCCTTCGCCATGTCCGAATCGCGGATGATCGACTCGGCGTTGGTCAGCTCCTCGGTGTTGATCCGCAACTGGCGCAGGTTGCTCTCCAGCGTGTTCTTCTGGAAGGCCCCCAGCTTGGCCCGGGTGCGGGTGATCTCGTCGATGGCTTTGTCGACCATCTTCTGGGCATCCTCCGCGCCTTGCGGCGAGCGGATGTCCAGATCGCGGACGCTGCGGAAGCCGCTGTCGTTCGCCACACCGCGACCCAGCACGCGGGTGTTGGTGTTGATGAGCGAGACCGAAACCGTCTGTCCGGCGTTCGGCCCCACCTGGAAGATCAGCGAGTTCTGGTACGCCGCCACGCGACCGGCCACCGGCGCGCCTTCTCCCGCGTCGGGTTCGGTCGTGACACCGCCCGTGTAGCGGATCTTGAGCCCCTGGACTTTGGTCCCGCTGGCCCCGGTCAGCACCTGGCCTTCGCCGGTGGTCACTTCGCCGCCGACGGTGCCCTTGATGTCATGACCGGCCGTGGCCGCTTCCATCTTCCGCGATTCCGAAGAGAACACGCCGGCGGTCGAGGACGACACCGAGAACGTGTGCTTGCTGCCGTATGACTTGTGCTGCAGTCCCAGCCTGCCATCCTCGTGCACGACCAGGTCGAGGGCGAGGTTGTTCTTCGCCACCTCGTCGCGCAGCTTGCCGACGGCTTCTTCCACCGAATCGCCTCTGGTGGTGACGAACGAGACCGTCTTGCCGCCCTCGGCGATGGTGATCTCCTCGCCCGCCGCCACGATCTCCTTGGTCAGGGCCACCGTTCCGTCGATCGAGGAGCGGGTGCCGAGCTGGTGCACGCGCACTTCGTAGCCTTCCACCGGCGACGTGCGGGTGAGCGGCGAGGCCTCCACGAACTCGAGCCCCTCGCCGATACCGACGCCGTTGGCGCCCTTGCTGCCGTCGAGCAGCTTCTTCACGCCAAAGGAGGCGTTGTTGGTGATGCGGTCGACCGTATCGAGCGCGTTTTCCAGCTCGAGCTGGTCGGCTTCCAGCATGTTGCGGTCGTTGGTGCCCTCGTTGGCCGCGTGGATCGCGAGCGTCCTGGCGGTCACCAACAGGTTCGAGACCTCGACCAGCGCGGCCTCGGTGGTCTGCACCATGCCGATGGCCGTTTCGGAGTTGTCCACCGCCTGGTTGAGCCCCGCGACCTGCGCCCGCATCTGCTCGGAAATGATCAGGCTGGCAGGGCCGTCGGCCGCGCGGTTGATCTTCATCCCCGAAGAGAGTTTCTCGAGGGACTGGCCCAGCGCGCGGTCGTTGTTCAGCAATTGCCGGTGACCGTTGATCGCTTGGATGTTGTGGTTGATTCGCAAGCCCATGGATAAACCTCCTTGTCCGTTCGGTGATCGTCCTTGACCGGGAAGGGGAGACGCGCCGACCCGGCGCGAATCCGCACCGCCGACGGAGCGCCCCGCTTCCCTGGGGCGCAACGCCGCCGGCGCCGACGTGCCCGCACCCGCGGGCAACCGGCCTTCCACGCTCGCCTGCGCGACCCCGCTCCTCAGCGGGATACGGGCGACGCGAGCGGCCATGTGTTTGCGGAGAAGCGCCTTCTCCGCGACCGAGCCCCCGGCGCCCCTGCGGGTCGCGGCCCTCCTCTGGCCGCAACCCGGCGGATCGCCCCTGCGGGGGCACAGGGGGTTCCGCACGCGGAACCCCGCACCGGCATTGCCCTGCCAAGCGGCAATGCGCGAGAGCCCAACCGTCGGGGCCGTGACGCACCGCGGCGCGGTACGCCTCTGGCACGCTCATCCCGACGGGATGAAGGTGAACGCCTGCCGGCCTGCCGCGCCGCTCCGGAGAGCGGCGCCGCGGCCGGACTGTCTACCCACGGTCGGTCGCCCGATGGGCAGATCGACCCCTGGTTGTGGCGCTCCCGGCCCACCCCTCCGGCTTGGCGGAGTGGTGCGCCCGAGCGCCTTGAAGCCCGTGCGCCGCGCGACCCATGCCGCACGGCCCATGCAACACCGTGCGGCCAAGGCCACGCCCCGTCGCGACCTGCGCGAGGGGTGCGCCGGCTCGCGCAAGGGGAGCGAGAGCCCTCTCGCTCCGGTTGCGCCAACGGGCGCGGCAGCCTGTGTTCCCGCCTGTTCCGGCTCTGCCGCGGCCGGAGGTTCTTCCGATCCGGGTGCCCTCGCGGCGAGGGAGTCGGCGCCGGATGCACCGCCGGGCGCGCCCCCCCGCTCCCGGGGGCGCCCGGCCCTGGCGCGCGCCCTGGGGGCGCCGCCCGAGCGCCTTTACGGGCGCGGGGCCGCCTTGGCCATCGTAGCCGGCCCGCTCCGCGACCTGCCCGGCGGCGGGGCGGCCTGGATCAGCCGCTTCAAGGTCATCGCCATGCGCTCCACCTCCTGCGCCTGCATCGCATTGGTCAGCAGCGGCTCCTCGCCGCCCAGGGAGCCGCGCCGCAGATAGCCCAGCGCCCGGTTCTGGTGGCGCTGGATCCAGCCCTTGACCCGCGCCAGCCACTCTTCGACCTCGCTGGAGACGGCGAACAGCATCTGCAGCGCATCCATCACCTCCGGCCAGGTTCCGGCGCGCAGGTCGGCCAGCGAGGCGAACCCGCTCCGCGTCTCCACCCACCGGCCGAGCTGATCCGCCGCGAACGAGGGCATGCTGATCCGCACCTCGGAGGGCGCCCCGCGGTCGCTATCGGCGAAGGCGATGCCGTTCTGCACCACGTAACAGCGCGCCAGATGGCCGTCTTCGAGCGGCTCTCCGCGCCACACCACCGCCAGCTCCGAGCTGAGGGCGTTGTCGGGGTAGCCCAGCAGCATGCGGCCGATCCCGAAGGCCGGCTCGCCGGCCAGCGTGCCCTGGATATCCCGCCCCGGCCGGCTCCATTCGAGCTTGCCCGGGCGCTTGGACAAGAGCGGCGTCCTGCGGCTCAAGCCCTTGAACTTGAACTGCGAGCCGTACTGGTTGTGGCGCACGATCAGCCGCCGCTCGCGCGTCAGCCCGATATCAATATCGAGCCCGGCCCGCTGCACCGACTCCTGGAAGCGGCCCAGGAACTCGTTCACCCCACCGCTCTTGGGCGGCGTGTAGCGCACGAACTGATCCCCTTCGGCGAGGAACAGCTCCTGCTCCTCGCGCAGCCAGCTCTCGTGCACGGGCACCCCGCCGACCAGCGACGACCGGTTCGGCAAGCCCATGATGTTCACGGGGTACCCGCTCGCCGGCGACGAGACCGTGCCCGGGCCGCCGCGGATGAACACCACCCCGATGCCCACCCCCACCACGCCCGATTGGCCATCGAGCAGCCCGCGCCCGTGAAACCGGCAGTGGCGCGCGATCTCGTCGACGCTGACCAGTCGCCGGCTCAGCAGTTGCCCCAGCTCCGCCGGCGGGGGGTGGGCGTGCTCCCCATGCACCCAGCACGCGTTCACCGCCGCCAGCGTCTCGTTCAGGATGGCGTCGATCCGTCCCAGGTCGGCGGCCATCGTCTGCAACAGCGAGACGGCCAGCTCCAGGTTGCGCAGCGCCTGATCGGCGTTGAGCGACCCGATGGCGAACTGGAGCCATCCCGCCGGGCTCGCCACCCGCTGGCGCGAAGCCGGCAAGGTCACGTTCGCCTCCTGCCACGCGCGAGGTTCGTGCTCCGTGGCGCCCCGATCGCGCACTCTCCATTCGTCCACGGTTCACCTCGTCCGGTTCGGATTTGGTCCCGGATTTGCTTTCCCAGGGGTGGGGTCTCCCGACCCCTGGTTCGCAAACCAGCCTCACACCAAACCTCCTTGGGCAGAGGCCGCGCGCAAACGGCCCCTGCACTTCCTTCCGAGCGCGGGCGGACTCCTCACCGCCCGCCTCGCTTTCCTGCCTTTCGGCACGACCACCTCTCGGGGTCTGGACGGTATTGCGACTTCCGCATCCGTCCCTGCTGTGCTGTCATTCCAAGGCCCGCTCTGAAGGCCGAAGAATCTCGATCGCTTCAGCACGGCGAGATTCCTCGCTGCGCTCGGAATGACAAGGCGCGAACACTCCGCACCGTGGCGCCGTCCCGCATCCTGCAGCCCCGTATGGGGGCATGACTTGCTGCTCGCTCCGAACTTCCTCACCCCCGCCCTTCGGGCACCCCCTCTCCACCAGGTGGAGAGGGGGCCGGGGGGTGAGGACCCGGCGAACCAGCCCTAGCCGCGCAGCAGCGCCAGCACGTTCTGGGCGTTCTGGTTGGCCTGGCTCAGCATCGCCATGGACGACTGCAGCACGACCTGGTTCCGGGTGAACTCGGCCATCTCTTCGGCCATGTCCGCATCGCGCAGCACCGATTCCGCCGAGGTCAGCTCTTCCTTCGAAACCCGCAGGCTGCGCAGGTTCGATTCGAGCGAGTTCTTCTGCAGGGCGCCCAGCCGGCCGCGCACGTTGTTGATGTCGTCGATGGCCTTGTCCACCATCTTCACCGTGTCCTTGGCGCCCTGGGCACGGGTCACGTTCACCTGCGCCAGGTTCTGGAAGCCGCTCTCGTTATCGACGTTGCGGCCCAGCGTGCGCGACGAGACGCTCTCCAGCGAAACCTTCGCCTGCTGCCCGGCGTTGGGCCCGATCTGGAAGATGATCGAGTTGTTGGTCACGTTGACCCGGCCCACCGGCGCATCCGGATTGGGCGGCGCTTCGCCCGCCATCGGGCTGTAGCTCACCTCGAGGCCATCGGCCCTGGTGCCCGGACCGCCCTTCAGCACCTGGCCGCGCCCCACGGCGAACTGGTCGCCGATGGTGCCTTCCACGTCCTGGCCGTTCTTCACGAGATCGGGCTTGCCTTCGTCCTTGGACAGCACGCCGGCCACGGACGAGGCGACCACGAACTTGTGCTCCGAGCCGTATTCCGTGTGCTCGAGCTCGAGCCGCATGTCGTCGGGCTCGCCCTCGCCGGGGTTGACCACCTTGACGTGCAGGCCGGCCTTTTCGATCGCGTCCGCGAGGCTGCGCCGCACCACGTTCACGTCGTCGCCCTTCTTGGTCACATAGCGGGCGACCCGGCCGGATTCCTGCACCGTGAGCACGACCGGCTTCACGTCGGCGTCCGCCGCCGTTTCCACCTTCTGGCCCTTCTCATTGACCGGCTCGCCGCGGTCGTTGGTGCGGGGCGTGTTCAGGTACTCCTTGGTCAGCGGGATCTCCCCGACCACGTTCGCCTTCGTCGCCACCTGGGTGACGTTGATGGCGTATCCCTCGTCGGGCGAGCCCTGGGTCTTCTCGCTGGCCCTGAGGAAGGTCAGGGCGGCGCCCGCCGCCAGCCCGTTCACGCCGCGGCTGCCATCGAGCAGCTTCTTGGTGCCGAACTGGGCGAACTGCGAGACCCGGTCCACCGACTCGAGCGCGTTCGTGATCTCGAACTGGTCGGCGTTGAGCATGTTCTCGTCGTTGGCGCCCTCGTTCGCCGCGTGGATCGCCAGGGCCCGGATCGAGACCAGCAGCCGGTTCACCTCGTCCAGCGCCGCTTCCGTCGTCTGCACCATCGAGACCGAGGTCTCGCTGTTGCTGATGGCCTGCGTCACCGAGGCCACCTGCGCCCGCATCTGCTCGGAAATCATCAACGCCGCGGGGCCGTCGGCCGCACGCACGATCTTCTCGCCCGAAGACAGGTGCTCCAGGCTGGTTTTCATCCGGCGGTCCACGTTCAGCAGGTTGCGGTGGGTATTGATCGCCGCCGTGTTGTGGTTGATCACCAGAGAGCTCATGACTACCTCCTTGTAGAGTGGGCGCGACTCCTTTCACGCCCGGGTTCGGAAACCCCCGCCCGCGTCACCGCGCGGCGGATTGACCAACACTGGATGGCGTACTTGTACGCCTATGAAAAATCGTAACGTTACTTTCTTCCAACATAAGCGATCACCCTGTACGCATGCGCCGCCGCGGGCGCGCGCCGTTGCGGCGGGCGATATGCCCGCCGCCCTCGCCTCTCGATCGGCGCCGGTCTTCCGGCGCTGTGCGGAGGGCTGCCGCCGCCGACGGGGCGCTGGCCCTCGCTACGTTCTGGTTGCGGCCTTCCCTGGCCGGGTGGCGTCAGGCGCGGCGCAACCCGCGCACTGGCACCGAAGCTGCATTGCTTCCGGTACGGTCCACTGCGGCCGGCGGGGCCCTCGGGCCCCAGCGGGCGATTACCGCCCGAGCCGGTCGCGCGTGCGACCCACCGTTGTCACTCCCGGGAGCGCGGGCACTATGCCCGTCCTTTCCCAGCGGCCCTCCCTGGCCGGAACGCCATGAGACCGAAGCCTGTCTGCCCGACCGACTGCGCGTCCTCGCCGATAGCGGCACGTGCCGCTATCGGCGCAGCCCGCCTGCTGGCGGAAGGTCGTCCCGGCGTGTGTTGCTCACTACGCGCCGGGCACACTTCGCCCTGGACGATCGAGCTCGCGCGAAACGATCCTCGCGAGCGGATGCGCCCGTGCAGCGTCCGTCGGTTCGAGGCAGACCTCCCGGCCACGCCAACGGCGCCACCCTGGGCCGCCTCACCGTGGGCGGAGCAACTGGCTCCCGCTCCGGGTGGGCCTCGGGGCGCCGGGCTTCGGCTCCTCGTCGAGGGGGCGGCCGTGCAGCGCCGCGCGCATCGTCCCGCGCGGGCCCCGTGTGCCGTCGCCTGAACCAGGCGTCGAATCTCCCTCCGTTCGCACGTCCCTGTGCCGTTCCAGCGTCGTGCAATGTACCGGCCCGCAGCAGCCAGGCCGCGCTACGCTTGTTGCCGGGCGCCGTGCCGTCTCAGCCGCGCACGTTGACCCGGGCGATGGTGTCGGCGGAGACGGGCCGCTTCGCCTGGGCGGGGCGGATCTGGCTCCAGCCTTCGCGCAGGGTCTCCATGATGCGGATCACCTCGTGCACGCGTTCCGCGTCCTTGAGCAGGTTCGCCTCCACCAGCCGGTTGAAGGCGTACACGTAGAGCCGCCTGAGATTGCCGCCGATCTCGCCGCCCTTCTCGGGGCGCAGCGTGGCCAGCAGCTCCGCCACCACCTGCCGGCTGCGCACCAGGTAGTTGTGGGCTCCCTCGACATCGCGGGCCTCAATCTTCGCCACCGCCTTGCGCAGGTACCGGAGCATGCCGTCGTACAGCATCACGATCAGCTGGAGCTGATCGGCGGTGCGGATGTTCGTGTTCTCGTAGGCCCGGTACGGGTGTTCCTGGGGCATCGCTCACCTCGTCCTTGAGTGCATCGTCGACCGTCGCGTGGCGCCGTCGCTCAGCCCTGCACGCTGATGCGCTTGGCACGGGGGCTGCCCCCGCCCGGCGCATCGTGCGGCGCATCGCCCGGCGGCGGCGCCGCCGGCGGCTGGGGCTGGATTCCCTTCCAGCCCTCGCGCAGGTCCTTGAGCAGCGCCACGACCTGCTCGATGCGCGCCGCATCCTTGCGCAGGTTGGCCTCGATCAGCTCGTTGAAGGCGTAGGTGTAGATGCGCTGCAGGTTGCGCGCGATCTCGCCGCCCTTCTCCAGATTGAGCGAGCCCATCAGCTCGGCGATGATGCTCTTGCCGCGCACGAGGTTCGTATGGGCCTCGTAGAACTCGCCCTTGCCGATGCGATCCTTGGCGATCGAGAGGAACTTGATGGCGCCGTCGTACATCATCACGATCAGCTTGCGCTGATCGACCGTGTTGACCGCCACCTTCTGATACGCCTTGGAATACTGACCGTAGCCTTGCGCCATCGCATTATGCTCCGTCACGAGCGGCGTGCCGCCGAACCGATGTTAGCCGTCGCTGCCCTGCGCGCTCACAGGCCGGGCAGGCCGGGCAGGCCGGCGCCGCCGCCGCGCGGCAGCCCTGCCAGTTGCCCCTGCAGCTGCGTCTG
Source organism: Candidatus Lambdaproteobacteria bacterium (assembly GCA_016204605.1). GTDB lineage: Bacteria > SAR324 > SAR324 > SAR324 > JACQKK01 > JACQKK01. Next base: position 4,148 of record JACQKK010000120.1, on the reverse strand, counting down.
CTGCTGCTTGAGCTGCTGCATCTGACCTTCCAGCCGGGCGAACTTGTCCTGCAAGCGCCCCCGTTTCCGATCGATCTGCTCCTCGAGCCGCTTGATCTGTAAATCGACGTCCTTGACCTGGGCGGTGAGGTTGTCGGTGATGCGCTTCAGGGTGCCCTTCTGCGGATCGAGCAGCTCCTTCATGTAGCTGCTGATGCGGCTGGCCACGCCCTTGGTGATGCGGATCGTGGTCTCGGGGCCGTCCGGGTTGAGCTGGGACTCCTTGAGGGTCACCAGCAGCCGCAGCCCGGCGATCTTCCTGCTGTCGTCGGCTCCCTTGAGCAACTGACCGCTGCCGACGCCGGGCTCGCCCTCGATGGTGCCCGCCACATCCTTGCCCGGCACGCTCGCGCCGTCGAGCAGGCCCACGCCCGCCTCGACCGCATCGCCCACGGTGCCGAAGGCCACCGACCCCTGGCTGCCGTAGCGGCCGGAGTACACCTTGATCCGCCCCTCCTCGGCGACCACGCGGATGCCGCGCCTGCCCACCGCCTCGTCGTTGCTGATCCTGTCCTGCACCACGCGCGCGTATTCGGGCAATCCGTACACCCCCGGCTCCAGCATCAGCTCGCCCGAGCGCTTGCCGTCCACGGTCACGGCGAAGCGCCGGTTGTTCTCGCCGATCAGGATCGGGCCGGCGAGGGCGGGGCTGGCGTAGTAGCCCTGCGTCGCCACCTGGGTGATGTTCACCGCCAGGCCGGCGGCCGAGGGCTGGGTGGCTTCCGTCAATCCCACCACCGCGACGGCCGAGCTCTTCGACTCGCCGCGGCTGCGGAAGAGGTCGGCCACGGCCCCGAAGTCGTCATCGACCTTGCTCCGGAGCGTGCCCTCGTCCACGTTCAGCACCCCCTTGTCGGTGAGCTTCATGCCCAGGCTGAACACCATGTTCTTGGACGCCGGCAAGCCGCCCACCGGGTCCACCATCAGCTCCGTCAGCCGCTCCCGGATATCGCCCACGTCGCGGTTGCCGAGCAGCGGCCCGGCCTCGTTCTTCTGCGGATCGTACTTGGTCAGCTCGCTCACCAGCATCGAGAAGGTGTTGAACTGCTGCCCGAAGCTGAGCACCGATTCGACCGCCTTCTGCGTGTCGCCCTTGATGGTGATGGTCACCGGCTTGTCGCTGGTGGCCAGCAGGTTCAGCTTCACGCCATCGATCACGTTGTCCAGCTCGTTCTTGGCGCTGGTGATCTCGAGGCCGCCGCCCAGCTCCGTGGCGCCGAGCCGGATCCTGGCGTCCTGGGCCGGCTGGATGGTGGCCGTGCGGGTGCGCACCGTGAAGCTGTCGTCCTTGAACACGCGCCCCGGGCCGAAGCCCACCAGCAGTCCCTGATCGATCGGGATGTTGGTGCCGATCGGATAATCGTCGCCGATGCTGAACTCGCCCGATCCGCCCTTGTCGTCTTCCCAGCGCACCTTCATGTCCTTGGTGGTGCCCACCGCGCCATCGCGCTGTGCGGTAAAGGTGTAGACGCGGGCTTCCTCGCCCACGTACTTGCCGCTCACCTGCACCTTGGTGGAGCTGATGCGCGGGCCGAGCTCCTCGGGGAACTCCGGCTGTGCCGCCACCTCCTTGACCGCCTCCTCGGGTGTGCTGAAGTTCGTGACATCGAGGACTTCCGCGGGAATGCGGCGCTCCTCGTCCTTCAGCCACCATTTCCCCGTATCCACCTCCGGGTTGACCCGGAAGGTGGCCGTCTGTCCGGCCCGCATCACGCCCGGCTTGAGCGCGAGGGTGATGCCATCGACCAGCGCCATCTTCGAGCCGGGCTCGTAGCCGCGGCCCACGCGCAGGGTGCCGGTCTCGCCGTCGTCCGCTTCCCAGCGCACCGCCAGGTCGGCCGAGCTGCCGATCTGCCCGCTGCCTTCCACCGTCAGGGTGAAGGCGCGCTCGTCCTCGCCCGTGTACGGCCCATCGATCACCGGGGCGCCGAACTTCGCCTGGCGCGTCCAGGCCGAGGGCAGCGCGATCGCCGCACTGCGCTGTTCGGGCGCGAGCCACCAGAACAGATCCGATTTCTGGGCCCGCGCGTTGACGGTGAACTGGTCGCCCACGATGATCTCGCCCTGGCTGACCAGGAGGTTGATCCCTTCATGCACAGGTATCGGTTCGCCCGGCGCATAATTGAAGCTGTCCAGCTCCAGCGTGCCCGACTTGCCCGCGCTGTTCTTCCAGCGCAGTTGCAGTTGGTTCTCGCCGCCGACCACGCCCGTCTGCACCGCCGTGAAGGTGTAGGTCGAATCCTTGGCGCCCGCGTACTCGCCCAGGGCGCGCACGATCGCGGTCGAGGCGCCGGTGCCGGTCACCGGCTTGCGGGCAGCCTCGAGCGGTTTGCCCACGCCCTTCCATTCCGCAGCGGGCTCGATGCTGTTCTCGAAGCTCGGCGCCTCCGCGCCGTTCAACCCCACCTCGAGCTTGAGGCGGCCCTCGGAGCCCGTCTTCTTGCTGGTCAGCACGAGCTGGTAGGGCTTGGTCTTGGCGCCGGTCTTGATGACGGTCGCTTCCACCTGGTCCGTGGCCGCGTTGATGGCGTCGCGCAGGCCGATCAGCGTGTCATTGGTCTCGTCGACGACCACCGTCACCGGAGAGCCTTCGCCCACCGTGATCCGCATGCGCCCGACCCCCACGTTGTTCTCCTGGGCCGCGAAGCCCTGGGAGGCCACCTGGTGGTTCAGCGCCAGCTTGTCCACCACCAGCGTGTGCTTGCCCGGTTTCGCGCCGGCCGTGGCCGTGGCCGTCACGACCTTCTCGTTGTTGGACTCCACGATCTTGCCTTCCCAGATCGTGTTGCCGGCCAGGCCGTCACTCACGCCCCGGATGCCTTCGAGCCCCTTCTGCACCGCCTTGTAGGCTTCCAGCTCGATCCGGGTGGCGTTCTTGCGCCCCTGCACCGGTTCGATGCGCTTGCGCTCGACCGCGACCAACTGCTCGATGGTGCTCTGGGTGTTCAACCCGGAGGCCAGCCCCGAGATGCGGTTGATGTCGGACACCGTACGGGCAGGCTCCCGCCGCGACGTCTGGCCGGCGGTCTGCTGCCGGGGCGCTGCCGCGTTGTTCGTGATCTCGGTCATGGAATCCGCTCGGGTGCCCACTCCGGGAAATTCTTACCGGCTTCGGTTTCTAACGCTCTGTTATCGTTACGTTAGTTCAGCGGCGCCCGTCGGGCGCCATGCCGCTCTGCCAGTTGTTCAAATTCCATTCCACCCAGGGTGGAGGCACCAATACACACCGCTGTTGCTCTCTCATCGGCAGCTTCGCCCGAGAACTTGAGGGGGAAGCCCTTGCCGGCGACCTCACCCCCTCGGTCCCCCTCTCCAAGAATTGGAGAGGGGGAGGTCGTACCGCCCGTTCCGCCGCGATCGATCACCCCTCTCCATCACCGATGGAGAGGGGCAGGGGGTGAGGCGCCGTCCGCTCACCCGTCCTGCTACGAATTGCGGTTGGCGAGCAGCGTCATCACCGTCTGCGGCGTCTGGTTGGCCTGGGCGAGCATGGCGATCCCCGAGGCCAGCATGATCTGGTTGCGGGTGAACTTGCTCATCTCCTCGGCCATGTCCGCATCGCGCAGGCTCGACTCGGCCGAGGTCAGGTTCTCCTCGGCGATGCGCAGGCTGTTGGTGTTGCTCTGGAGCGTGTTCTTCTGGAACGCCCCCAGGTTCGCCCGCACTTGCGCGATCTCGGTGATGGCGTTGTCGACCAGCGCGAGGGCGTCCTGGGCGCCCTGCGGCGTGGTCACGTCCACCTCGCGCAGCGCGTGGAAGCCGCTCTTGTTCGCCACGTTCGTGGCGAGCCGGTCGGTCTTGGCATCCACCAGCGAGATCTTGACCTGCTGGCCGCGCGTCGGGCCCACCTGGAACGCCAGCGAGTTCTGGGTGACGTGGACGAAACCCTCGACGTCCTTGCTGACGTTGGCCGGCACCTCCCAGGCATCGACGATGAACTCGCCGTCTTCCTTGCGGCTCACCGCCCTCGCGTTCAGTGCGGGCGCCTCCATCTCCTTGAGGTCGCGGATAGTGCCGTCGGGCTTGACGATGTCCGTGTTGTCGGCGAGCCGGCCCAGGCCATCCAGCTTCTTCCGCGGGTGGCGCAGCTCCAGCATGCGCGCGGAGCT
>JACQKK010000115.1 GCA_016204605.1 Candidatus Lambdaproteobacteria bacterium | reverse complement strand
GCCCGAGGCCACTCCAAACGACTCCGGAGGTCGAGGCCGGAGCGCCAGCCGCAGCGCTCCCAGCGCCGCTCCGCACGCGACCGGAACGGCGCTGACGCCAGACGCCAGCATGAGGTGACGGACGACTTTGGACTTGCCCTGATGGCCCCGCACCTTGATACCGATTCGCTATCAAAGTAGCATCGAATCGCATCCGCTTGGTCTCGGCGGCTCGCGCCACTCGGGTGATCGCCCCTCTCCTGTCAATGGAGAGGGGGAGGGCGCGCCAGAAGCGAGAGTGAGCTGGTTGACGAGATCGGCCCATCTCGAAAGCGAAACAGTATGAGCACCAGCGCGGCGTGCTGTGCCGGGATCGGCAGATGGCGCGCCTGGCGGCACCACGCGCGATGCGCTTCAGCGCACGGCTGAAGCGATCGCGGGCCGTCTTGCGCACGATCGCCGGGCGGCCCTGGCGCGCGCGTCCTCAGTAGTGGGTGAAGCCCAGGAAGTCGAACGTGTCCAGCTTCCGGGCGCCCTGGGGTCCGAACGCGACCAGGCGCGTCTTGCGTGGATACACGGCGAGACCGAAGCGCGCAAGCCGCTTGGGCAGCACCTCCAGTACCCGCCGGGCATCCTGCTCGTTGGCGAACCCCAGCATGTATAGGGCGGTCGAATACTGCGGCGGGGGCGCTCGAAAAGTGCTGCACCTGGGTTGAGATATCCCCGTCTTGGCTCCCCGTGTCAATGGGCTGGGTGACTACGCCTTGGGGTCTGGCTTCGTCGCGTTCGCCGTGACCGGGGCACGCGTACGGGCCTGCTTGAGGCGGTAGCTTTCCCCGTTGGCTTCCAGGATGTGCACGCGGTGGTTGAGGCGGTCCAGCAGGGCCCCGGTCATGCGCTCGTTGCCCATCACCTCGGCCCACTCCTCGAAGGGCAGGTTGGTGGTGACCAGCAGGCTGGTGCGCTCATAGGCGCGGGACACCACCTCGAAGAGCAGCTCGGCGCCCACCTTGGAAAACGGCACGTAGCCCAGCTCGTCCAGCACGAGCAGCTGCTGGCGTTCCAGTTGTTTGTGAAGGCGCTGCAGGGATCGCTGCTCGCGGCACTCCAGGAGCTGGGTCACCAGGGTGGTGACCGTGGTGAAGCGCACGCGGCGACCCTGGGCGCAGGCGGCGAAGCCCAGCGCGCAGGCCAGGTGCGTCTTGCCAGTGCCGCTGTTGCCGATCAGCAGCACGTTCTCGCGCTTGTCGAGGTACTCGCCGCGGGCCAGCTCGCGCACCAGTGGCTCATTGAGGGCGGGCAGGGCGGCGAAGTCAAAGCTGTCCAGGGTCTTCACCACCGGAAAGCCGGTTTCCTTGATGCGCCGTTCGGCCGCTTTTCGCTCCCGGTCCAGCAGCTCGCGTTCGGTGAGGCGCAGCAGGTAGGTCGGGTAGTCGGAGCGATCCTTGGTGCAGGTCGCGGCGATGGCGGCATGTTCCCCCAGCACGGTGGGCAGCTTGAGCTGCTTGAGGTTGTGCTCCAGGAGCACCGTGGAGGCGGTGGCTTGGCTCATCGGGTACCTCCGGCGGCCAGCAGCGCGCCGTAGGCGGCGAGGTCCGGGGCCGCCACCGCGACCCCGCGCAGGTGCTCGTGGCCGTCCAGCCGGAAACGCGGCGCACTCCCCTCCTCGGGCGAAAGCAGGTACATGGCGACCACGTCCCGGCTGGGAGCGCCGCTCCCCAGCGCCCGTTCCACCGCTTGCTTCACGCGCGCAGGCGGGTAGCGTTCCAGCAGGCGCAGGACTCCGATATACTCCCGGGTGCCTGCCCCGCGAGGTTGCGCGGCGGACTCCAGACGCCGCCGCAGTACCGCAAAGCATTCCGGCAGGTCGAGCTCGGCCAGGGGCAGGGCATCGGTCAGCCGGTGTTGCGCATCCCGGCCGCGACGCCGTTCATCGTCGCCAGCAGGGCGGTGCGGGTGAAAGCGGCATCGTCGCCCTCGCGCAACCGGCGTAACAGCTCGATCTGCAGGAGGTTGATGGGGTCCACGTAGGGATTGCGCACCTGGATGGAGCGTTTCAGCACCGGGTTTCCCTCCAGCAGCTCCCGATGACCGGCGACCGTGAGCATTCCCCCGACGGTGCGCTGGAAGCGCGCCAGCAGCGCCTTGCCCAGTGGCTGGAGCCCCTGCGGGACCAGCACCTCGTTATAGAGGGCGAAGATTTCGGGGTCCGCCTTGGCGAGCACCATCTCGATCACGTCGAGGGTGGATTGGAAGAATTGCCAGTGTCGGTACATGTGCTGGAGCTCTTCCCCCTGGCTCCCGCTGAGGGCTTCCTGCAGCGCCTCGCCCACGCCCAGCCACGTGGGCAGGATCAGGCGTACCTGGGTCCAGGCGAACACCCACGGGATCGCGCGCAGCGATTCCAGCCCGCCGTCCGCCGAGCGCTTGGCGGGGCGGCTGCCGACGTTCAGGCTGCTCAGCTCCCGTTCCGGGGTCACCGCCCGAAAGTAGTCGACGAATGGCTGGGTGCCGATCTGGGCCTGATAGGCGTTCATGGAGGCGCCGGCCAGGCGCTCCATCTGCGCCCGCCACTTAGGCTCCGGCGGCGCCGGCTTGAGCAGGGAGGCCTCCAGGGTGGCCGACAGGTACAGTTCGAGGTTTCGCACGGCGATCCCCAGGGTGCCGAACTCGGCCTGCACCATCTCACCCTGTACGGTGATCCGCAGGCGGCCATTGACCGCCCCGGGCGGCTGGGAGCGTATGGCCAGGTGGGTGGGTCCTCCACCCCGGCTCACCGAGCCTCCGCGGCCGTGGAACAGCACCGGCTCGATGGCGAACCGGGCGCAGGTGGCGACAACGTCTTCCTGGGCCTGATAGATCGCCCAGGCGGCGGCCAGCCGGCCGCTTTCCTTGGCCGAGTCGGAATAGCCGATCATCACCTCCTGCCGGCCATCGAGCTGATCCCGGTACCACGGGATGGACAGCAGCGCCTGGAGGATCGCTCCGGCCCCGCCCAATGCGGCCATGGTCTCGAACAGCGGCACGACCCGCAGCGCGGGTTGTACGCTATGTTCCCGCTGAAGCAGGAGCACGGCCAGCACGTCGGAGGGCGTCTGGGCCATGGAGATGACATAGGCCCCGAGCGATTCGGGGTGCGTTTCCGCCAGCATCGCGAACGTGGCCAGCACCTCGCGCGCCTCCGGACTGCCCGCGAAATCTCGCGGAATCAAGGGCCGACGCCCCTGGAGCTCGCGGATCAGGAATGCTTGTTTGTCCCCCTCGCTCATTTCGGCATAGGCGCCGATGCCCAGGTGGCGGGTGATCTCGTCCAGCGCCTGGCGATGGCGGGCGGCCTCCTGCCGAACGTCGAGCCGCACCAGGGTGAGCCCGAAGCAGACCGCCCGCCGCAGGAGGTCCAGCAGGCGGCCGTCGGCCACGATCCCCGCGCCGGTGTCGTTCAGCGCCTGATAGCACAGGTGCAGCGGCTCGATCAGATCCGCCGCATTCCGCAGGGTTCGATCGGAAGGATGGGACTCGTGCTTCAGCAGCGCTTGCAGCCACCGGCGGGTTTCGGCCAGACGGCTGCGCACATCCAGCAGCAGCTTGCGGTAGGGCTCACGCGTTTCGCCCACACGCTCCCGGAGCGCCGGGGAGCAGTGGGAGAGCGACAGCTCGTCCGCGAGTGCGTTGATTTCGCCCTCGTACAGCGTGAGCGCCATGAGCCGGGACTGAAGGCAAATCTCCCGGGTGACCTCGGCGGTGACGGTGGGGTTCCCGTCCCGGTCGCCTCCCATCCACGAGCAAAACCGGATCGGGGCACAATCGAGCGGGAGGCCCTGCCCCGTATGGTGCCGTAGCGCCCCGTCGAGCTCCCGCAAGAATCGGGGCACGACCTTCCAGAGGGTCTGCTCGAATACCAGCAGGCCGCCCAGCGCCTCCTCCTGGGGGCTGGGCTTGCGGCTGCGTACCTCATCGGTGTGCCACAGGGCGGTGATCTCGCGCCGGAGGGCCTCGCTGAGACCATCCCATTCCAGCGGGGTCAGATCGCCGCGATCCTGCTCTTCCAGCAGCTCGCCGATCCGGCGGAATTTATGGAGCACGGTCACGCGCGCGATCTCGGTGGGATGCGCGGTCAGCACCAGCTCCACCTGCATGCCGCAGACCGCCTCGTACAGGGCGTTGGGCGTGACTCCCTGCGCCCGCATGCGGGCGAAGGATTCCTGGATTGAGCCGGGTTGCGGGGCATGCTGAGGGTTCCGCTGGTAATGGCGGCGGCGCCGCACCCGATGGTACTGCTCGGCGACATTGGCCAGGTGCAGAAAACTGGAAAACGCCCGGGCCAAGCGCCAGGCCTGTGCGCTGGGCATGGCGAACAACAGGCGTTGCAGCTCGCCGAGACTCTCTTTTTCGCCGTCCCGCGCGCGCTTGGAAAGTTGACGCACCCGTTCGACGGCGTCGAACAGATCCTGCCCCTCCTGTTCACGGAGTACGCCGCCAAGGATATCGCCGAGGCGCCGGATGTCGCGGCGCAACGGCTCGTGCGGATCGGGCTGCATGGCATCCCCTCGCAGGCTTGGTCCACCCCATCGAATCATGATCGTCTTTGTTGGAATTGGGAATTCCCAGAAGCTGTCTCGAATTCCGTTCCATGCTGCGTCATGCGAGACGCGCACTTCCGTTCGCTCCTCAGGAACGTGGTCCGCAATGTCCGAAACCATGAGGAGGGCTTCGCAGGAGCCCGTCTCGCTGGGTCGGGGGTCTGCTCGATTTTCCATTCTTGCGACTTGTTCCAGCACCGGTCGGCGCATTGCCTTTTTCGATGTGAAGAAGGGCGAGCCGCACGGCAGGCCAAACCCCGATATCGCCCGGAGCCTGGCTGGAGCCCGTTGTCCCCAGCCTCTGGAAGCGACACGCGCGATACGTCGGCGGATGTCGTGGCTCGCGGAGCGCTCTCCGTCTTGAACGGCGTGCGCGTGGGCCGTGAGGGGGCGTGAGCGATGAATCCCCTGCGCGATACGTCGGATGAGGCGCTGTTCTCCCGCTACCGCGAGCAGGGCGACCGCGAAGCGTTCTGCCACCTCTGCGACCGGTACGTCGCGGCGGTGATCGGCTGGGTCATCGAGTAGATGCGGAAGATCGCATCGCGCCGGATTGTGTCACGGCCGCCAACCGCCTTCATGCCGACCGCATCGGCATGCACCTCGCCTCGCCGGCCGACCAGCGTGACGAGACCGGGAGGCAGCGCGACGACTCCGATTCTCCACGTGGGACCCCTACGCGTGCAGACCAGCTTGGCGCAGCTTCTGCCGGAATGTCACTTTGCGGGCGTGGTGTTTCGCGCGGTCAGGGGACGGTCCACCGCCAGGAACTCGTGGTACTGGTACTCGCTCATGTCTCGTCACCTCCGCCCCAGCCCCGCGCCCAGCGGCGGTAGGCGGCGATCCACTCCGCGCCGCGCGGGGGCGACTCGGGCAGCGGGAGACCCACCAGGGGAATGGCTTGGCGCCGGACATCCTTCGAGCAAATGGCCACGATCTCGTCCGCACGGTTGAAATCCACCCGTTCCACGGTGACTTTGACCCCGAGCACCCTGGTGCGGAACGGGCAAGCCAGTTCGTCCTCGATCACGGTCAGGAACGCCGTGCGCTGCTCCTCTTCGCCGTACGCATCCACCGTGGCCTGCTCGATCAACCGATCGAGCTCGGCCGCCGAAGGGTCAGCGGAGCGGTGGGCACGTGCCTTCCGCTTGGGGCTGGAATCACGGACTTTGGACATGGGCGGATTCCTCAAGGCTGCGGCTCGCTCCCCAGCGCTACACGTTGTCGGGATTGCGGGGGATAGTCACCCGGAAGCCCAGACCCCCCCAGCACTTGGGCCGTGTCGTCGGCGACAGGGTCATTCACGGAGCCAAGGTCGGCATCCCAGCACCTACGCCACCCATCGAACCGCTGTCCACTATACGGCGAAGCGCCTCGGCGCCCCTCGGGACGCCCGGCGCAGTTCGACATGCGTCCCACGGCCTTACACGCCGTAGGTCGCAGGTTCGAGCCCCGCACCGCCCACTTGCGGATCAGGGGGTTGCCATGCGGAAATGGCGTTTTGGGCGCTGATAGACAGTGTGAGAATGGCGCCCGGGGCGGTCGGGATGAGGGGGGCGTGAGAGAATGGGGGCGAAGCACATGCTGCATCATGGGCCGCTGCGTAGCGGGCGCATCCGGAGCCGACCTTCTGGCGCGGCCGTGCTGAAATGCCCTTCCCAGTCCGATCGAGCGTCCATGACGCGGGCGATCCAGCGGCTCAGCGCTTCCTGCCCGAGCGGCTCGGTCAGGCGGAACAGGATCACGCCCGGCACCTCCTTCCGTTGGCGGAACACCCACTCCCCGAAATCCTTGTCGAACGTGAGCAGGATGCGTCGCTCGATCCGCGCCCGCTCGACCACCTCCGCGTCCGGGCAGCCCGGCGCCTCCTTGCGAATCCAGGACACGTCGTGCCCACCCGCGCGCAGGCGCGTCACGGCGGGGCCGGGGACGTTTTCATCGGCCAGGAACCGCACTATGCCCCGATGGGATAGACCTTCTCCTCCTCCACCAGCCGCCGGGCGTAGGCGATGCAGGCGCGGATGTCCTCGGCGGTGAGGCCCGGGTAGCTCCCCTGGATCGCATCAAACGTCCAACCGCCCGCCAGCAGGCCCAGCACGTGCTCGACCGAGAGGCGCGTCCCCCGGATCACCGGTTTGCCCAGCAACACCGCCGGATCGACCGCGATCCGCTCCAACAACGTGTCAGTGCCCATCGCTTTTTCCGGTGAATGCGATCCCTGCCGCCCCTGCTGCCGCCACCATAACACACCACGCCACCGCTCGCACCGAGGGCAACCAGCGCCTTCCCTCGACCGCCGACCGGCGCCAGCCGCCGTAGGTCGCAGGTTCGAACCCTGCACCGCCCATTGACGAAACAAAGGGTTGGGAGGGGGGGAGGG
>JACQKK010000103.1 GCA_016204605.1 Candidatus Lambdaproteobacteria bacterium | reverse complement strand
TTGCCCTGCCGAACACCCTCTTCGACAAGCTGGGCTTGCCCAGGCTTGCCGGGTAACCTCAACTGGCCGAACCGCCCGGTGCGGACCCGCATGCCGGGTGGTGTGGGAGGGGGGAACCGCGAGGTTTCCCCCTATCCCGATTGGACGGCCTCTGGATTCCGCACGATCCGACCGGCTTCATAGCCCTCGGTGCGCCCGTCGCCCATGGTGACTCACCCCCGGCCCCTTCCTCTCGCTGCGCTCGGGGCGGGCTTCCCGGGGGAGAGGGGGTGGCTGCAATCCGCGCAAATGGCCGATCCGAGACCTCCCGCTCTCCCCATCGTGCGAGGGAGAGCCGGGGAGGGTGAGGCCCGCTTGTCTGGCCATCACATGGTATCGCAGAGGTTTCCAAGTGGCATGAAACCCCCGCGTTCCGCATTGCGCGGAAGGGAAGCGGAGGGCGCCTCGCAGGGGTTCAGTGGCAGATCATGCCCGGCGTCGCCTGCTGCACCAGCTTCACGGCGGGGTCGTTCCGCAGGGCCTGCAGGGTGCGCCTTGGTTCCCCCCGCACGTCGATCAGCGCCACGCCGGGAAGGCTCCCCGCCCGGATGAACTCCACGTCGGGATGGCGGGCGAGAGCCGTCCGGGCAAGCTCCGTCCAGGCGATCGCGCCGGAAAGGTCTCGGCGGAAGAACACCACGTACTCGGCGGGCGGTGGCAGCGCGGGCCCGGTTGTCCCTTCGGGCATCCCCGATGACGGCGGCACGGCGCCCGACGTGTGCCACGGCGCCAGGGCCTGCCACGCCAACAGCGCCGCGAGCGCCAGGGTCAACGCCCCGAAGCCCGCGCGCGCCAGCAGGCCTCGCCGCGCGGCGTCGCCCGCTTGCGCAGGCATGGCGGCCTCGCGTACGGCCGGCGCGGCGCCGTGAGCTGCCGTCCCAAGCAGACGCATGGGCCTCGTCCCCGCAGGATGAAGTGCCGCCGGTGGCGGCCCGTGCGGCGTGTCCTGGCCGCGGACGCGCCGGTTCGCCCCCTTATCCCCATCATAGCCCTGCACGCCGGCGACTCCATGACGGTTGTCATGGTTCGCGCTTGCACGGAAGCCACGCGTCCTCGCCAGCGGACGCCGCCGGCGTTTGACAATCTTCCGCCCGTGCGGTTTCATGCCGGAGACATCGCCGAGTGGGGTCTCGGCGACGCGGGAACCCGCCATTCGCGACAATCCGGCAGACACTGCGCCGCGCCCGTTCTGGCGCGGCTGGGAGGCACCATGGGGCGACGAACTTGGACGGCGATGCTGGGCATCGGGGTTTTGCTGCTGCTGCTGGCGGCCGCGGAGGCTTCCGCCCAGAAGTACGGCGGCGTGCTGCGCGCGATGCTGCGCGACGATCCGCCGGCGCTCAATAACCACGAGACCTCGGCCGGCGACACGACGTTTTCGATGAGCCCGGTCTACAGCAACCTGGTCTGGTACGACGTCTTCAAGCCCAAGGAGACCTTCGACACGATCCAGCCCGAGCTCGCCGAAAGCTGGAGCTGGAGCGAGAGCAACACGCGTCTCACTTTCAGGCTTAAATCCGGGATCCGCTGGCACGACGGCAAGCCCTTCACCAGCGCCGACGTGAAGCAGACGTATGACATCGTGCGGGGGGTGGCCAAGGTCCGGTTCAAGCTGAATCCCGGCAAGCTGATGTACTTCAACGTGCAGGACATCACCACCAGCGGCGACCTGGAGGTGAGCTTCAAGCTGGGGCGGCCGCAGCCTTCGCTGCTGGCGATCCTGGCAGGCGGCCGTTCGCCGGTGCTGCCGGCGCACGTCGATCCGGGCGTCCTGCGCGCCAAGGCGATGGGCACGGGTCCGTTCCGATTCGTGACGTACCAGGCCGGCAGGCAGATCACGCTGGAAAGGAACAAGGACTACTTCGTGAAGGGCCGGCCGTACCTGGATGGCGTCTTCTTCGCCATCATCAAGGGCGCCGGCGCGCAGAATGCCGCGTTGATCGCCCGGCAGGTGGATGCGGCCTACCCGATTCACACCATCAAGCCGCACTATGAGGTGCTCAAGGCCGCCGACGCCGGGCTGGAGTTCACCGAAACCGTGAGCAACGGCACCTCGAACATCGTCGTCAATACCCAGAAGCCGCCTTTCAACAACCTGCGCCTGCGACAGGCCGTGAACCTGGCCCTGGACCGGGCCGCGCTGATCAAGAGCGTCTACCAGGGCGGCGCCAAGCCGGGCGGCGTGATGATTCCTGGGCCCTGGGGGCTCTGGGGGCTCAGCGAGGAGCAGCTGGCGACCCTGCCGGGACACGGGGACACGGAGAAGAACCGGGCCGAGGCGCGGCGGCTGCTGGCCGCCGAGGGCTACGGCCCGGACACTCCGTTCCGGATCAAGCTTTCGACCACCACCTCGGCCAGCTACCACCCGCCCGCCATCTGGGCGCTGGGCGAGCTGGAGAAGGTGGGCATCATCGCCGAGCTGGACGTCGTCGATTTCGGCCGCTGGTACCAGAAGATGGCCCGACGCGATTTCCAGATCGCCATGAACGCCACCGCCGTCGCCGTGGACGATCCCGACGCGCAGTTCTACGAGAACCTGAAATGCGGCGCCCAACGCAACTACTCCGACTACTGCAACCCGGAGATGGAGAAGCGCTACGACCGGCAGTCGATGGAGTTCGATTTCCAGAAGCGGCGGGCGATGGTGCAGGCCATCGATGTGGACCTGGCAGTGGAGGGGGCAAAGCCCTATCTCGCCTACCGGCTCTACTACTACGCCCGCCAGTCCTTCGTGAAGAACTGGATCTCCCACAACAGCTCCTACAACGCCTGGCGCTTGCAGGAGGTCTGGCTCGACAAGTAGACGGCGCCGGCGGCAGCTTACGCGGATTCGCAATCGAGGCAGTCCCAGCGCCGTGTGGCTGAGGAGGCCCGCGTGGCGGGCCGTCTCGAAGGCCGCGCCCTTCGAGACGCGCTTCGCGCTCCTCAGGGACGCGGATCGTTGCACCCATCGTGTCCGCGGATAGCATCGCTGGCAGGCAACACCGACCGCACGGCCGCCCCGATCGATACCGGGTGGCCGCGGGAGGATTGCGACAGGGGTGTGCGGCGCTCCCGGAGCGGGCTCAATCGCCGATGCGGGTGCTGGCCCGGTTCAGCCGGCGGGCGAGCAGCTTGGCCAGAAACAGTCCGTAGTAGGGCTGGTTCTTCAGGCTGTTGATGAAGGTCTGCTTGGAGATCTTGATCAGCCGGCCCGGCGTGTTGGCGATGACGGTCGCGCTGCGCCGGTCCTGGAGCAGGAACGACATCTCGCCGACGAGAATATCGGCCGGGGTGACTTTCGCCACTGGCACCCCGTTGATCTCCACGCGGTATTCCCCCTCGGCCACGTAGTAGAGGAAGTTCGACTCCTCGCCCTGCCGGAACACGACATCGCCCGGGCTGCATTGGAGGAAATCGCTGCCGCTGAAGGCCGCGGGGACGAAGCCCGAGGCGTTGACCCGGTGCTTGATCCGCAGCGTCACCTCATTGCCGCGGTCGTTGTAGGCGATGCGCTCCACGTTGTGCAAGGTGAGCCAGATGCCGCGCCCCTGCTCGGCGAGGAAATCCATCTCCCGTGTGCGGTCCAGCAGCGGGCGCCAGTCGAAGCCCTGGCCCTCGTCGCGGATCACGTATTCCGATGCCGCGGGGCGGATATTGTAGGAGAACACGACGCGCCGCTTGGCGATGGCCGCGCAGCGGCGCCGCTCGTCGATCAGCGCCTGCATGGGGAGGCCCTTGGCCAGGTGCTGGCGCTTCTGCTCGGAGGTGATGCCGCAACTGCCGTGCTCGATGGCGTTGATGAGCATCTCGGTCAGGCACAGCCCCACCTGGGTCTTCGCGCCCAGCTCCAGGAAGCCCATGTTGTAGAGGTAGTTGGCGATCAGCTTCGCGTAGACCGACACGATCACCACGTCGAGATCGAGCGCGAAGGCGCCGGAGAGATCGGCCACCAGCTCCTGCTGCATCGCGCGCTGGAACAGGATGTGCTCGTTTCCGCGAATCACGCGCAGCAGCTTGGGCAGCACGTGTTCCAGCTCGTCCGCCGCCACCGAGAACAGGATGTTCGTCTTCGGAACGTCTTCGATCCGCTTGCGCGTCTCGCCGCCGTCGTAGAAGGCGATCACCCCCCCGTTGTTCAGCCAGGGATCGGCCACCATCCGCGCCAGCAGCTCGAAGGAGTCGAGGTGGGCGTCGCTGAAATTGATGAAGAGCAGCGGCGGGAGCTCGTAGTTGATGTATTCGAGGGTCGACTCGGGGTCGGTCAGGGCCACCAGCCCCAGCGGGTCCTCGCTGCCGGGCCCGGCCGGCGTACCGTCATTCAACGCCCCGAGCACCGCCTCGACGCGTTCCGTCAGCCTCAGATCCGTGTTGATGAAGGGAATCTTCATGCGAACGTTTTCCCGACGCATTGCGGGCAGGCCCGCATGAGCAGCGGCCGGCTGCGGTGCGCCTTGCCTCCCGTGTGCTCCGGCATGCCCCGATGGGTACGCCCGCGGGCGGCCGTCGCAGCGCCGGCGCCGATCGCGGCAGCCCGCCTCGACGGGGGCGCGTGCGCCGCGTTCAGGGCGCACCGATCCGTGAGGGGGAACCGGCGCTTCCTCTCTGTACCAAGGACCGTTCCGTAGGCGCAACGACGATGGAGCGGCGCTCACTCCTCCGGCGCCTTGAGCTGGCTTTCCTCCCGCAGCCGGTCGATGGTGGCGGTCGTCTGGCGGCGCTCACCCTCCAGATAGCCCGCCACCCCCTCGTGCAGGCCGGGATCGCTGAAATGGTGCATGCTGAGGGTTGGCCGCGGATCGAACCCGCGCAACTGCTTGAAGTTGCCGCCGGCGCCCGGCTCGAACCGGCGCAGCCCGTCGCCGATGCAGTGCGCGATCGCCGCGTAGTAGCACACGTTGAAGTGCAGGTAGGGGATGTCCGCGTGCGCGCCCCAGTAGCGGCCGTAGAACACGCCCCCCTTCTGCACGTTGAAGGTGCCCGCCTGGAGCTGCCCCTCGCGGTAGGCCACCATGAAGCACAGGTTGTGCTTGTAGCGCCGGGCCAGCAACCCGAAGAAGCGTTCGTTGAGGTACTCGCGGCCCCAGTGCAGGCTGCGGACGTGCTGCGCATAGAGCCGGTACATCGCCGGGAACAGCTCGTCCCCGATCGCCGTGCCGGATACCGCGCGGATCGCGATGCCGCGCTGCTCCATCTCCCGCAGCTCGCGGCGGATCTTGTTGCGGCGCTTGCTGCGGAAGCGCTGCAGGTAGTCCTCGAAGGAGCCGTAGCCGGGGTTCTCCCAGTGGTACTGCATGCCCAGGCGCGGCTGGAAACCCAGCGCGCCCAGCGCCTCGGCCTCCTCCGGCGAGCAGAAATTGACGTGCACCGAGGAGAGCCCGTGCTGCCGGCATAGTTCAAGCAGCGCCCGCCCCATCAGCCGGATCAGGCTCGGGCGGTCCTCCCCCGGCGCCGTCAGGAAGCGCTCGCCGGAGGCGGGGGTGAACGGGACGCCCACCAGCAGCTTGGGGTAGTAGGCCAGGCCGGCGCGCAGCGCGGCGTGGGCGAACTGGTGATCGAAGACGAACTCGCCTTCGCTGTTGCCCTTGACGTAGAGCGGGCACGCGCCCACCAGCGCGCCCTCGCGCCTGACGACCAGGTGGAGCGGCTGCCAGCCGCGCTCGCGCGTGACGCAGGCCGACTCCTCGAGGCTCGCCAGCCAGTCCCATTCAAGGAAGGGCGAGCCCGCGCCCACCAGGCGGTTCCACTCCGCCCGCGGCAGGGCCGCAAGGTCGCCGAGCGCCTCGATCGTCAGCTCGCCCATGGTGGCGTTCGCGGGTGGGATGGGGGGTGGTGACTGAGTCTGAACAGGAAAAGCGGATTTCCCCCTGCGCTCGAGATGACAGCTCCTTGTCACGCCGAGCCGTTCGGAGCGCCCAGGACAGGCCCCTGGAGGGGTCTGCCGTTCATGCGCCGGCAGGCGACCTGAAACGGACTCGCTGGCGGACGCTCGGGCAGGTTGCCGCTCCGTGCGGAACGATTGTACACTACGTCGGTCTTCCGGCAATGCGCGGGCCGGCCCCTTAGGCATGCGCCCGGCTCCCGATCCTCCACCCGCCCGCGAAACCCCCATGGCCCGCAAACCTGCCGCTCCCCTCCGTTCCGTCGAGATCGACGGCGTAACCCTGCGCTTGGCGCTCCCCAGCGAGATGCCCGTGCTGGCGGTGGGGTCGGAGACGACCAAGAACCAGTTGCGGGCGTGCTGGCTGGTGCCCGGCGGGCCGCGCGCCGCCGAGCCGCCGCTTTCGCCGCGGGTGCTGGGGCCGCCCGGCGTGGGCAAGACCACGCTGGCCTACACGGTGGCGCGCGAATACAGCGACCGGGTGTTCATCTTCCAGTGCACCTCGGACACGCGACCCGAGGACCTGCTGGTGACCCCGGTGATCGACTCGGGACAGACGATCCGCTACCACGCCTCGGCGCTCACCACGGCCATGATCGTGGGCGGGGTGTGCATCCTGGACGAGGGCAACCGCATGAGCGAGAAGAGCTGGGCTTCGCTGGCGCCCCTGCTGGATAACCGCCGCTACGTGGAATCGCTGATCGCCGGGATCAAGATCCCCGCCCATCCCGAGTTCCGCGTGTGCGTGACGATGAACGAGGATTCCTCGACCTACGAGATTCCCGAGTACATCCTCTCGCGCCTCCAGCCCCAGGTGCGGCTGAGCTTCCCCAATGTGAAGGAGGAGAAGGAAATCCTGCGCGTCAACCTGCCCTATGCCGATGACGAGCTGCTGGAGGTCGTGAGCGAGTATCTCGGGCGCTGTCACCGGTACGAGCTGCCCGTGACCTCGCGGGACGGCATCCACGTCGTCCGCTACGCCGAACGGCTGGTGCAGCAGCAGGCGCTGGACCCGCCGGCCGCCATCCAGCAGGCGGCGGAGCAGATCGTGGGCGAGGAGCACGCGCGCTACCTGGACCCCGATCACGAGCCGCCGCCCGCCCGCCGCCTCTCGCTGGCGGAGGCGGAGCTGCTGCTGACGCGCTTCAAGGCCGGCGGCCGGGGCAACTGAGCCCTGCCCGACCGGGCCATGCCCGACAGAGCCGCGCCTGATTGCGCCATGCCGGAGCGAGCCATGGCCCGAGGGGGCGCCGCCCGGCCCTACCGCTCACGAGGATCGCTGCGATGGGCACCGCACACGCCAGGTCGGCCCCGCTGCCCTACCTGCGCTTCGGCAGCATCCACGCGGTGCCCTCGCTGCACGGGCGCTACCGCTTCGCCGCGCTGGTGCGGCGGGCCTTCTTCGCCCTGCGGCCGCAGGCGGTGGCGGTCGAGCTGCCGCCCACGCTCGCGGAAACCATCCGCGCAGGGGTGGCCCGGCTGCCCTACCTTTCGGTGGTGGCGTACGACGACTTCGACGCGCGGCTGGAGAAGACCACCCACATCGTCCCGATCACGCCCGACGATTCGCTGATCGAGGCCGTGCGGCTGGCGCTGTCCCACGGCGTGCCGCTGCACTTCATCGACCGGGACATCCTGAACCACCGGCCGGCTCCCGTCCGCGCGCCCGACGATTACCTCGTCGAGCGGATCGGGCTGGCCGCGTACTACGAGCGGGTGGCCGCGACCCTCGCAGAGCCCGCCCCCGGCTCGCCGGAAGACTTGCGCGAGCAGGAGATGGCGGCCCGCCTGCGCGACCTCGGGGCGGCGCACGAGCGGGTGCTGTTCGTGGGCGGGCTGGCCCACCTGGGGCCGGTGCTGGCCCACCTGCGCCGGGGCACGGTGCCGATCCCGGGCGCCGTCACCCAGCGCGAGCAGAAGCTGTACGCGCTCAGCGCCGCATCCGCGCCCCAGGTGCTCGAGGTGGCGTATCTCGCGTACGCCTACGAGCTGGCCCGCGCCGGCCTGCACCCGGCGGCGTTTCCCGCGCTGCGCCCTCTGCCGAACGCCAAGGGCGACGAGCTGACCGCGGCGCAGGATGCGTACCGCGAGGCTGTGCGCGCGCTGGTGCCGCGCCTGCGGGCGCCCACGACGCGGGCGGATGCCCCCGCCTGGGACGAGGCGCTGGCGGATATCGTCCGGGCCAGCAACGAGCTGTACACGCGGGAATGGAACGAGCAGCCCTCGCTGGCCCGCCTGCAGACGCTGCTGCGCTTCGCGCGCAACCTGGCGCTGGTGGCCAGGCGCCTGACGCCGGGGCAGTATCACCTGCTGCTGGCCGCCAAGAACACCGTCAACGACGACTACGCCTTCCAGATGTACCGGCTGCTCACCCACTACCCCTTCGTCGAGGAGCCGCCCGCGCTGCCCGAATTGAAGCTGGCAGGGGACACGGGCGAAGCCGAAGGGGAAACCCTGACGCTGTACCTGCGGCTGCCCCGCCCGCAGCAGGGGGAAGCCGACGGCGAGCCCATCGAGCTGCCCGAGACGCCCGAGGATGGCGAGGCCGGCTCGTGGCAGGAGCGCTGGGAGCAGGGGGAGCGTCACGTCTCGCACCTGCCGCAGGACGCCCGGCTCGAGGCGCTCTTCCAGCACATCCGCGAGCGCGCCAGGAAGCTGATCTCGGAAAACCAGTCGCGCAGCCATCGGCTCGAGGCTTCGCTGCTGGACGGGCTCGACCTGCGGGAGACGCTGCGCAACCTGCCGCTGGGTCGGCTGTACGTCAAGGAGCACCTGCCGGGGATCGGCGACGTCGGGCCGGTGGTGGTGATCTTCCACCGCCGCGGGGAGGACGACCAGTACCCACACGAGCGGATGTGGTTCGCCGAGCACGGCGGCGAATCGGACCTGGCGCTCTACTCGACTGCGCCCGGCCAGCGCTTCGATGGTCCCGGCATCAGCCGCTGCCAGTACGGCGGGGTGCTTTCGCTCTATCCGCCCACCGGCCGCGCCTGGGTCTGGGGCAACCCCCGCTACCGGGGCGCCCGCAGCCGCGCCGAGCTGCTGCTCAAGGCGGCGATCGATCTTTCCCGCAAGCCCGTGGTGGCCTATGTCGCCGCGGAGGGGCCCTCGCCGGAGATGTTGTCGCTGGCCGCTTCCCGTGGCATTCACATCATGTATCTGCCGCTGGAGTCGCTCTCCGCCGATACCCTCAAGCGGGTGCGGACGTTTCACGTGCTGGCGGATCGCGAAATCCGGCTGCTGGCGCCCGACTACATCAACTAGCGCCGCTCGGGCGCAGGCGGGCGCCCGTCAGGGAGTGCGGGATGGATCGTCTCGAAGGCGTGCGGCAGCGCAAGCTGCGGGGAATCGTCTGCCGCTGGGGCAACCAGGTGCGGCGGGAAACCCTGCTGATTCCCGTGTTCCAGGCCGATTACAAGGTGCGGGGCTTCATCGGCATCTCCAGCCGGGTGCGCCCCGTCTGGTACAGCGGCGTGCCCATCACGGTCGAGCGCCGCGAGCTGGCGTTCAAGGGGTACGGTGCGAGGGCCGCCACGCCGCTGCCGGAGTGCGACCCCGAGGCGTTTCAGGGGGCGTTCTACTTCGATCCGTCCTACGCGGTACGGTCGCTGGCGTACTCCCCGCTCGGTCACCCCGACCTGTTGCAGGCCGTGAACCTCGCCGGGCAGAAGCTCAACGGCCACACGGTGCATGACGTCGTGTTCGAGCGCACCTGGCACCGCGTGCGGGGATTCATCCTGCGCAAGGGACTGCTGTCCTTCGAGTCGATCTCCGTCATGCGCATCCCGGGGCTGGCGAACGCGCTCCAGGCGCGCAAGGAGCGCCGCCCGCGCTACCCCGCACCCCCGCCCGCCCGCCCCCCGGGCCGATCCGGGGCCACGGGCGAGGAGGTGCTGCGGGAGGCGACCCGCACCGAGCTCTGAGGGCACCCGCAGGCCCGGCGCCGGCGTGCGGTCAGTCACGGCCGTCGGCGAAGTGACGCTTGATCTCCAGCACTTCGTCCAAGGCGCCCAGGAACTGGTCCAGCAGGTAGGGATCGAAGTGGCGTCCCTGCTGCTCGCGCATCATGCTGATGGCCCGCTCGACCGGGAACGCCGGCTTGTAGACCCGCGCGCTGGTGAGGGCGTCGAACACGTCGGCGATCGCGGTGATCCGCCCTTCGAGGGGGATGTCCTCGCCCCCGAGCCCGCGCGGATAGCCCGAGCCGTCGAACTTCTCATGGTGGGTCCACGCGATCAGCGCCCCCAGTTGCAGGATCTCGGACGCGGAATCGGCCAGGATGCGGTAGCCGATCTCCGCGTGCTTCTTCATCAGCTCGAACTCCTCGGGCGTATGCCGCCCCGGCTTGAGCAGGATGTGGTCCGGCGTGCCGATCTTGCCGATATCGTGCAGAGGGCTCGCCATGCGCACCAGCTCGGTGCGTTCGAGGCTGGCGCCGTTGCGGCGGGCGAGCAGCGCGCTGTAGCGGCACATGCGCTGGATATGCTGGGCCGTCTCGTTATCGCGGAACTCCGCCGCGCGCATGAGCCGCAGGATGGTCTCCTCCTGCGAAATGCGCAGTCGCTTTTCGGCCTTCTCGAGATTGTCGATCGTGCCGAGCAGCTCGACGGTACGGGCGACCACGGCCTCCTCCAGCCGGACGCGATGCTGCCGGTTCTCGATGGTGAGGCGGCGCCGCTGCAGGGCGTTGTTGACGTTGATCAGGATCGCGTTGTTGGTGAACGGCTTGATGATGTAGCCGAAGGCCCCGATATCAACGGCGGTCTGGCCGATCTCGGAATCGTCCAGACCGGAGACCATCACCACGGCGGTGTCGCTGTGGTTCTTGGCGATCCAGCGCATCAGCTCGAGCCCCTCCTGGTTCGAGGGGATGTTGACGTCGGACAGCACCAGCTCGAAGGACTGCACGTCGAAGCAATCCTGCGCCTCTTCCAGGCTTCCCGCGGTGACGCAGTTGTGGCCGTGTTGCTCGAGCAGTCCCTGCAACAGCTCCAGGATCAGCTCGTCGTCGTCCACGATGAGAATGGAAGCCATGGCTGCCCTGCCTCGATCTCGCGCTGCCGACGCACAGCCCGTTACGCGCTGCATGCCGTCAGGGCATGCCTGCGTGGAGACGGCGGTGACGTCCGGAATGCGGCACCATCGGCCCGGCAATGACGGTGCCCAATGCCCTTTGTTTACTTTAACGCAGGACCTGCCCGCCGGCTTCCCCGGAGTCGCGTTTTGTACCTGCGTTGCCCGGCGCAGGCCCGCTCGGAGACGCTGGGCACGGCTGTCGGGAGGGAAGCCGGCTCGTGCGCCTCGCGGGGCAGGAACAGGGTCGCCCCGCAGCCGAGCAGCGAGAGGCCCGCGAGCACGGCGAACAGCCACACGAACTCGCCGGTGGCCTCATGGATCGCCGCCAGCAGGCCGACCCCCAAGGAACTGACGCCGAGCGACATCACGAACTTGACGCCATAGGTGGTGGCGCGCCAGTTGGGCGGGGCGTACTCCGCGACGAGCACGTTTTCCGCGGGCATCCCCGCCACGTTGACGAGCACCAGCATCGCCGAGGCGAGCAGCATCGGCACGTTGAACAGGCTGGCCGCCAGCAGCAGCAGGGGCAGTTGCAGCAGGAACGAGAGCCGGTAGATCAGCTTGGGCGGGTAGCGATCGGCCAGCACGCCGCCCGCATACTGTGCGAACCCCTGCACCAGGAACACGACGGTCACCATACCCCCGATCCCCAGGGCGCCGGCCTGGCCGAATTCCGTCACGCGCACGGCGAAGATCTTCGGCATGCCGACCGAGGTGACCCTGTAGACGAGCCCCATACAGAGCATGGTCACCATCAGCACCACGCCCGCCTGCCAGATGGCGCGGGTGGAAACGGGCTTGCTGGTGCGGGCGGCGACCGACGGCACGTCCAGCCGGCCCGCCGCCAGTGCCAGCAGGTACAGCCCACCTGTCGCCAGCGCGAGCACGCCGGGGGCCCAGAATGCCGCCTTCCAGCCGAAACCGTCGCTGAGAAAGGCGGTGCAGATCGGGGCCAGGGCCACGCCCGTGCCGCCGAACACGCCGTTGATGCCCAGGGCCCGCGCCCGGCTTTCGGCCGTGTGGACGATCATGGACATGCCGACGGGGTGGTAGATCGCGGCGAAGGCCCCCATCAGCGCCAGCCCGATGGCGATCTCGACGGGCGTCTCCGCGTACCCCGTGTAGACGGCCGATCCGCCCAGGCCGAAGAAGAGCACGCCCAGCATGCCCAGGGTGCTCCAGCGATCGCCCAGCGCCCCGGCCGGCAGCGCGGCGGCGCCGTAAAGCAGGAATCCGGCCAGCGCGAGCGAGATCAGCTCGCCGTAGGAGAGCCCCAGCGCCTGTTCGAGCGCGAGCACGGCGGTCGGGTAGATCAACATGCAGTAGTGGGTGAGCAGGTGCGCCACATTCGAGAATGCCGCCACCAGCACCGCATTCCATTTCCCGGCCGGGTCCGGCATGGGCGCTCCTCTCAAGACGCGGCCGCGACCGGCATCAGGCGCGGGCGGCCTCTCCGCAAGCCGGCCGGCGGCGCCTGCGCACGATCGCCCCGCCCGCGCGGCGGCCGGCGCGCGGCGGTGCAAGGCTCACACCTCGAGGACGGCGATCTCCTGACCTTCCGTGACCGAATCGCCCTCCTTGACCAGGATTTCCTTGACCCGTCCCTTCTGGGGCGCCGTCAGGGGAATCTCCATCTTCATGGATTCGAGGATGATCACATCCTCTTCGCTCTCGACGCGATCGCCGGGCTGTTTCTCGATCTTCCAGACCTTGCCGGTGAGCTCCGCCTTCATCTTGACCAACGCCACGGGGATTCTCCTGGTTGCATGAGGGGGTGAGGGTGGGGGGATCAGCGGGCCAGCACTGCGGCGGCCAGCCCGGTGTGGACGGCGCCCGCCACGAAACTGGGGTGCGCCAGCGTGCTGAGCAGGAACGGGATGTTGGTGCGCACGCCCCGGATCTCGAACGCGCCCAGGGCTTCCGCCAGCAGGCGCAGGGCGCCCGCGCGGTCGGCGCTGCGGGCGATCACTTTCGCGATCAGCGGATCGTAGTGGGGCGTCACCGCCATGCCCTCGGCGAACCCCGTCTCGATGCGCACGCCGTCGATGCGGGGCGGCCGGAACCTCTCCAGCGGACCCGGCGAGGGCAGGAAGCGCTTCGGGTCCTCGGCGTAGACGCGGGCCTCGATGGCGTGGCCCTCGAACGGAATGCGCTCGGGGAGGATATCGCGCAGGGGAGCGCCCGCGGCGGCCTTGATCTGGGCCGCCACCAGATCGATCCCCGTGATGGCCTCCGTCACGGCGTGCTCCACCTGCAGGCGGGTGTTCATCTCGAGAAAGCTGAAGGTGCCGTCGGCCCCGCGCAGCATCTCCACGGTGCCGATGTTGTCATAGCCGATCTCGTTCAGGATGCGCACCACCTCGGTGGCGACAAACTCGATCTCGGGGCGGGGCACCGCCGGGGCCGGCGCCTCCTCGATCACCTTCTGGTTGCGGCGCTGCACCGAGCAATCGCGCTCGTACAGATGGCGCACGGTGCCGTAGCTGTCGCCCAGCACTTGCAGCTCGACGTGGCGCGGATGGAGCAGCAGCTTCTCGAGGTACACGTCCTGGATGCTGAACGTGCGAGCCGCCAGGGCGCGCGAGCGCGCCATCGCCTTGGTGAGCTCTTCCTCGTTCGAGGCCGCGATCATGCCGATGCCGCCGCCGCCGCCCGCGGGCTTGATCAGCACGGGAAACCCGATCCGGCGCGCCTCTGCCACGATCCGGCCGGGGTTGGCGTCGTCTTCGTGCAGCACGCCGGAGCCGGGACTCATCGGCATGCCGTGCTGGCGCATCAGCTCCCGCGCCTGGGTCTTGTGGCCCATCGTTTCGAGCCACTTGGGCTGCGGGCCGATGAAGAAGCAGCCCTCCCCCATCACGCGCAGCGCGAAGGCCGCGTTCTCCGCCAGGAAGCCGTAGCCCGGGTGCAGCGCATCGGCACCGCTGCGCCGGACGACCTCGATCAGCGCCTCCTGATTGAGGTAGCTGGCACGGGCATCGGGCGGACCGATCAGGAACCGCTCGTCCGCCTCGTCGAGATAGGGCGCCCCCTGATCGGCCGCGGAGTACACGGCGACCGAGCGGCAGCCGAGCTGGCGCAGGCACCGGATCACGCGGGAGGCCACTGCGCCCCGGTTTGCCACCATCACCTTCTTGAACATGAAGCTCACGATGGGGGTCGGGGAACTCGTTGGGGGGGGTCGGAGCCCGGTGTCGCCGCTGCCGGGGGTCAACGTCGGGCGGATCACCCAGGGCGCGCGTGCGCGCCGGACGGCGACTTCCAGCCCGTGCCGCCAGCGTCGGTCGGGGACGGTCGGCGTTGACCGGGGTTCAACACGCGATCAGACGGGAAAGCCCGCGGGATGTCAACCGGGCTGCCGCCCTGAGCGCCCCTCACTTTTCTTGAGGAGAAATCTTTTCGTTTTCAATGATTTGGTGGAACATGGCGATGATTAAGTTGGACAACTCGCACACGGAGGTGCGTCGCCATGTTCCGAGAGCAAGCATACGGATTGCTGA
>JACQKK010000102.1 GCA_016204605.1 Candidatus Lambdaproteobacteria bacterium | reverse complement strand
CGCCATGTGGATGTGCTCGGTCTGGAACAGCCGGAACACCTGGCTGATCTTGGCCGTGCGGGGGATGAAGGCGGGAGAGCGCATGCGGGCCCGCAGGAACCCGACCTTCTCGGCTTCGGCCGGCGGCGTGATCAGGTCCTTGGTGTAGAAGACGCCCACGATCTTGTCGATGCTCTCGTCGTAGACGGGGATGCGGCTGTAGCCCGATTCCACCGCCGCCTCGACCACTTTCTCGTAGGGACTGTCGAGGGGCACCGCCACCATCTCGGTGCGGGGCACCATGATCTCGCGGGCGATGGTGTCGGTGAACTCGAACACGGAGCTGAGCAGCGTCTCCTTCTCCCGATCGAGGGAGCCTTGCCGGCGCCCGAGGGTGAGGATGTACTCAATATCGTCTTCGGTGACGGTCTCGCTCTGCTTGATGCGGCCGCCCATGATCGTGATCATGAACCGGATGCCCGTGGTCAGCACCCAGGAGACGGGGTAGAACAGCGCGTGGAACACCAGCACCAGGTACAACGCGGGAATCGCGATCTGTTCCGAGTACGCCCGCGCCAGCGTCTTGGGGGTGATCTCGCCGGCGAACAGCAGCACGAAGGTCGTCACGCCGATGGCGATGGGGATCGCCGCATCGAAAAAGTAATGCGTCGCCAGCTCGGTCGCCAGCGCGCTGGCGGTGATATTGACCAGGTTGTTGCCGATCAGGATCGTGCTCAGGATGCCCACGTGGTTGTTGTGCCACGCGTCCAGCACGCCACCCCAGCGGGGGTGCTCCTCCATGAGCTGCCGCGAGCGGATCGGCGAAAGCGAGGTGAGAGCGGTTTCCGAGGCGGAAAAAAACGCAGACAAGACAAGGCAGATCAGGATGCCGATGATGTATCCAGTGGGAACGTCCACTTAGCGTGGGCTCCTTTCCATGAACTGGGGGCGGCCGCGGACGGGCTGCGGCGAGCCGGGACGGGCGCACCCCGGCGCCCCGCCCGAGGGGGGGGCCGCAGTGGACGTGAACTCGCCTGGCATGGCCGGTATGCTGCCGGCAGGCGCGCAGCGCCTTCGCGACCGGCCGGAATGGCCGGAGGGTGGGTAGGGCTCCGGAGGTTCCTGTGGCGTCCGCATAGGGTCCGCGCTTACCTCAGGCTGCCGATCGTCGTGCCGCCATCGATGATCAGGGACTGCCCCGTCATCCACTGGCCGGCGGCCGAGGCCAGGTACACGGCGGCCGGCCCGATATCGTCGGGCTCGCCGAGCCGTTTCAGGGGGAAGCGGGCCTTGGTGCGCTCCTCCGCGTCGGGAGTCTCCCAGAGCACCCGGGCGAAATCGGTCTTGACCAGCCCCGGCAGGATCGCGTTGACCGTCACCTTGCGGTCGCCCCATTCGAGCGCCAGCGCCCGCACGAGCGCCAGGTCGGCCGCCTTCGAGATCTGGTAGACGCCCAGGCCGGGCGTGGAGCGGATGGCGCCCACGCTCGAGACGACGATCACCGCGCCCCCGCCGCGCTCCGCCATGCCGGGCATCACCAGTTGGCAGAACCAGAGGTTGCCCAGCACGTTGGTGTCCATCGTCTTGTGGTAGGCCTCGTCGGAGACGGTGAGCAGCGGCCCGTAGTAGGGGTTGGCGGCCGCGTTCAGCACCAGGATGTCGATGCCGCCCCAGCGCTCGCGCGTCTGCTGCACCAGCCGCTCCATATCGGGCTTGCGGCCCGCGTGGGCGGCAAGGGCCACGGCCTCGCAGCCATCGGCGCGGATCGCGGCGGCCACCGGCTCGCACCGCTCCTGGCTCCGGCTGGAGATGACGACCCTGGCCCCGGCATAGGCCAGGTGCTCGGCGATCGACCGGCCGATGCCCTTGCTCGAGCCGGTGACGACCGCCACCTTTCCCGTCAAATCGAACGCATTCTTCTTCAACGCCCGTTCTCGAAAGAAGCTGTGTCAAAACAGCGTCTTGTATGCTCAGGGTGGGGGTATGCGTACTCCCCGCGCGGCTCGGTGAAGGCGCCGCCGGCAGGGGAGCCCTGCGCTGCCCGCCCCTGCATGGGTGCGGAAACGGAATTTACAGGTTTATGCCACCCCCGCGCCATCAAGTCAATTCAGGCGAACATAGCGACACCATTTCGCGGCGCGATCATGGGGCGGCCCTGCCGTGGGCGGGAGCGACCCTGGCTCCGCCGGCGTGCCAGAGCAGCGCGCCCGAGACGAGCATGCACGCCATCATGGCCGCGATGGCGGGGGAGTAGCTGCCGGTGCGGTCGAACAGCCAGCCGGCCAGGTATGGCCCCAGCGCGGAGCCGAGGCCGAAGCCTTGATCGAGCAGCCCGAAGATCTTGCCCGCGTGGCGCCCGGCGAAGTGCTCGGCCACGGTCGAGACGTAGATCGGCGTCTGGCCGGCGAATCCGATCCCGTAGCACAGCACGAATGCGACCAGCAGGGGCAGCGTGGGGGCGCTGCGGGCGATCAGCAGCAGCACCATGGCGCCGATGCCGAGCCCGGTCACCGCTGCGATGCACGGTCGGCGCCCGATGCGGTCCGAGAGCGGCCCCCAGAGCAGTCCGCCGACGGAGCGCATCAGGCCGGTGAGCCCGAACAGTCCGGCCGCCAGGCCGAGCGAGTAGCCGAGATCGACGACGAGGCGGGTCTGGTGCACCACCATCGTCATGTTCACGATCCCCACCATGCTCACCTGACCGAGCAGCATCCAGAACGCGGGGGTGCGGAGCGCGGTGGCGAGCGAAGGGCCCGCCACGGACTGATGGTCGGCACCATCCCCCTGCGGCGCCGCGGGCGCCTCGCGCTGGAACAGCAGCGTCAGCGGTGCGACCACCAGGGCGATCAGCCCCCCGAGCACCCAGAACGTGCGGCGCCAGCCCAGCAGCTCCAGCAGCCGCTCGGCCAGCACGGAGAGCACCAGCGATCCCACCCCGATGCCCGAGAGCACCGCCGCCGAGGCCGCCCCGCGCTTCTGCGAGAACCAGCGCGAGAGGTTGGCCATGTGGGGCACGAAGCCCAGCAACGTGAAGCCGACCCCCACCAGCACGCCGTAGTACAGGTAGAACTCCCAGAGGTGGGTGATCGTGCCACAGAGCGCCATCCCCAGCACCAGGATCGCCGTGCCCAGCGGAAACAGCCGGCGCGGCCCCAGCCAATCGAACAGGGCGCCGCTGAGGATGGAGGTGAAGGCATAGACCACCATCGCCACGGAGAAGATGGCGGAGGTCTCGGCGCGCTGCCACCCGGTGTCGGCGAGAATCGCGGCATAGAACACGCCGAAGGCGTACCGGAAGCCCAGCACCAGCAGCAGCGTGACGAAGCTCACCGCCACGATCACCCAGCCGTAGTCGAGCGGGCGCTTAGGAGCGGAGAGGTCCATGGGCCGGGGCGGGGTCTGCGCGATGGTTCGGAGCCGGAGGGCCGGCGCCCGGTGCGACGGGCGCGGCCACCCTGCTTAGCAGCACCGGCCTCGCGAGGGAAGGGGCGTCCTTCAGCCCTTGGCCGTGGCTGGTGCGGGGCTCCTCCCTCTGCCCCCAGGAGAGGGAGGGCCGCGCAGGGTGAGGCCGCCGGCAGAGGCGCGTGCTTTCAGACGGACGCGGTGTCGGGCGACTCCCCGGCTGGACTGGCGACCCGATTGACAGCGCGGGATGCCCGGGATAGGCGGGAGTCGGGAGGGGGCGAATATCATCGGAGCACGACCATGCGCGTCCTGACCGGCGTGGCGGTGGCGGGGGCGATCCTGGCCCTCGCCGCCAGCCCCCTGCGGGCCCAGAAGTACGGCGGCATCCTGAAATCCATCCAGCGGGACAACCCGAACAGCCTCTCGATCCTCGACGAGAGCGGCTCGTTCGTCACGGCCTGGCCCATGGGCGGGGTATACAGCAACGTCGTGTACTACGACCCGCTCAAGCCCATCGAGTCGTTCGACACCGTCATCCCCGAGCTGGCGAAAGCGTGGAAGTGGAACGAGGATTCCACGCAGCTCACCTTCACGCTGAACCCGGGCGTGAGGTGGCACGACGGCAAGCCGTTGACCGCGAAGGACGTCAAGCACACCTTCGACGTGGTGCGGGATGCCTCCCCGCAGAAGCTGCGCATCAATCCGCGCCGGCAGTGGTGGGGCAACGTGAAGGACATCACCACCAACGGTGACCATGAGGTCACGTTTCATCTCGGGCGGCGGCAGCCCTCGGTGCTGCTGATGCTGGCCTGCGGGCTCTCGCCGGTGTACCCGGCCCACGTGCCCCTGGCGCTGCTCCGCACCGAGGCCATGGGCACGGGGCCGTTCCGGCTCACCGAGTACAAGCCCGACGCGCACCTGAAGGTGCGCAAGAACCCGGACTACTTCGTCAAGGGGCGACCCTACCTCGACGGCGTGGACTACATCGTCATCAAGAGCCGGGCCACGCGGATCGCGGCGCTGCAATCGGGGCTGGTCGAGGTGAACCAGCCCAACGAGACCGACCAGAACGTGTACGACATCCTCAAGGCCGTGCCGGAGATGGCGTTCAACAAGACGGCCACCACCTCGAACATCAACGTGGTGGTGAACCAGAAACGGCCGCCCTTCGACAACCCGAAGTTGCGCCAGGCCTTCAGCATGGCGCTGGACCGGCGAGCCTTCACCACGCGCGTCCAGCCCGGCTACAACATCGGGGCGATCCTGCTGAGCCGGCCCTTCGGGGCCTGGGGGCTCCAGGATACCGATTTCGAGAGCATCCCGGGCTACCGGGAGCCCAAGGTGGACAAGGAGCAGGCGCGCAAGCTGATGGCGGAGCTGGGCTACGGCGAGCAGAACAGGCTCAAGCTCAAGGTCACTACCCAGAACGTGGCCAACTACCGCGATACGGCCGCCTGGACCGTGGGCGAGCTGAAGCAGATCTTCGTGGACGCCGAGGTCGACCCGCTCGAGGTGGGGGCATACTACCCGCGCATGGCCCGCAAGGAGTACCTGGTGGCCGTGCAGTCCACCAGCAACCAGATCGACGACCCCGACGCCATCTACTACGAGGCGTTCCTGTGCGGCTCGCGCCGCAACTACGCCAATTACTGCAACCGGGCAGTCGAGAAGCTCATCGAGCAGCAGTCGAGCACGATGGCCTCCGGCGAGCGGGTGGCGATCGTGGGCCAGATCGAGCGGCAATTGCTGGCCGACGTGGTCTGGGCCTCGATCGGCTTCCGCATCAACTACGCCGCCCGGCGGGGCTACGTGAAGAACTTCGTCGGCCACAACACCGCCTCGAGCTGGGCACGCATGCAGGACGTCTGGCTCGACAAGTAGCGTCCCCACCCCGTCCCTCCCCACCATGTGGGGAGGGGCGCCCACCGCGGGTCGGGCCGCACGGAATCGCGCACCCAGCGGGCATTCGTCCGCCACGCTTCGGCGGGCCGGCGCCGGAGCGGGACTCCGCCGCAGCGGAGGTTGCCGCAAGCGGCCCACCATCGGCACCAAAGGCGAGGTAAGCGCATGGTCAGCAGCGATCCGCGGGTCATCCTGGAGCCGGCGCAGGCGGTGCCGGTGCTGCTGGACGTCGATGTCGTCGTCGTGGGCGGAGGCACCACGGGGCCGCTCGCGGCCATCTGCGC
Source organism: Candidatus Lambdaproteobacteria bacterium (assembly GCA_016204605.1). GTDB lineage: Bacteria > SAR324 > SAR324 > SAR324 > JACQKK01 > JACQKK01. The sequence goes on along the minus strand of JACQKK010000102.1, from coordinate 22,292 downwards.
CGCACGGCAGGGAGCCAGCGTCGCGCTGGTCGAGCGGTTCGGGTCGCTGGGCGGCACGCTGACCCTCGGGCTGAACACCAAGCCCTCCGGCGCGCTGGCCGGCGGCCTGCCGGTCGAGCTGTGGAACCTTGCCCGCGCCCAGGGCGGGGCCGGGCGCGACTATGTGGCACGGCTGGGGAAGAGCGGCGGCACGCTCACCATCGCGTCGCCGGCCGACCCCGATGTCATGAAGCTGCTGCTGGTCAAGCTCTGCCGCGAGGCCGGGGTGCGGCTGGTGTTCGAGGCGTTCGTCTCCCGGCCGATCCTGGAGGGCTGCCGGATCGGCGGGGTGATCATCGAGGGTAAGGGCGGCCGCCAGGCCATCCGGGCCAAGGTGGCGATCGACTGCTCCGCCGATGGCGACATCGCCGCGAAGGCGGGCGCGCCGTTCATCGTCGGCACCGGCGGCGAGAACCCCGCCATGCAGCCCGTCTCGGTCTACTTCACCATGCGCCACGTCGATCTGGAGCGGCTCGGCACCTGGGTCTGGGAGCACCCGGACAACGTGGCCGACCGCGGGGCCAGGCCGGAGCGCAAGGAGGACTACGCCTACGGGTTGTGGCTGGCCGGCTTCAACAAGCCGATCCAGGACTTCCAGCGGCGTACCGGCATCAAGCTGTACCGGGAGCGCATCACCCTCAAATCCACCAACGGCGAGCTGTACGTCAACGCCACCCGCGTGCTGAACGTCTCGGGGCTCTCCACGCTCGAGATCAGCGACGCCATCGTCGAGTGCTACCGGCAGATCGAAGCCTACGCCCGCTTCCTGAAGGAGGACGTGCCCGGCTGCGAGAAGGCCACGCTTGGCGTCATCGCCCCCGTGCTCGGGGTGCGGGAGACGCGCCACATCCTGGGCGACTACGTGCTCACCGGCGATGACGTGATGACCGGCGCCCGCTTCGAGGACTCCATCGCCGCCGACAACTCCGCCCTGGACATCCACGACGTGAGCGGCGCGGACACGGACTTCCGCAGCCTGCCTCCCTACGAGATTCCCTACCGCTGCCTGGTGCCGCAAGGGGTCGAGCAGTTGCTCGTGGCGGGGCGCTGCATCTCGGTGGATCACATCGCCCACGGCCGCGCCCGCAACATGCCCGCCTGCATGGCGGAGGGGCAGGCGGCGGGCATTGCCGCCGCGGTCGCCATCCGCACGGAGACCACCGTCCGGGCCGTCGATGTCCGGCGCGTGCAGCGCGTGCTGGCCGACATGAAGATGCCCATCCACGCCGACCAGATCGTCCCCGCATAGCCCTGCGCGTCCCCGCCCCTGCCCCTCCCCGCCAAGTGAGGAGGGGGAATGGCTCTTCCCGTCCCCGCCCCTGCCCCTCCCCACCCAGTGAGGAGGGGGAATGGCTCTTCCCGTCCCCACCCCGTCCTGCGGACACCCCACCCCACCCGGTGGGGAGGGGCAGGGGCGGGGACGCGCACGTCGAAAAGCCCACGTCACGCCTGTTCGACGCGCGACCTGCGGATGAGCCACAGGAGCATACGGGAGCCATAGGTTAACACCTATGGCCGGGGAGGGTGAGGTTCCGCGGCGGCACCCGGTCCGCGCGGTAACGCCTCGCGTGGCCGCGCCCACGCCCCTTGCGGCGAATTCGCAATTGCACGCGCCGCCGTTACGGCTTATAGTTGGCGGCTCTGGCCCGGACTTGGCGCGGCTCCAGCGCAGTCGCCCTCTCCGCGGGGGCGTGGATTGAAACATCGGGAATGCAGCCCATGAAGATTCACGAGTATCAGGCCAAGCAGGTGCTGGCCACCTTCGGCGTTATGGCGCCCCGGGGGCGCGTCGCCGGGACGGTGCAGGAGGCGGTGGCCGCCGCCAGGGCCATCGGCGGCTCGACCTGGGTCGTCAAGGCCCAGATCCACGCCGGGGGCCGGGGCAAGGGTGGCGGCGTCAAGCTCTGCAAGGACCTGAAGGCCGTGGAGGCCGCCGCCGAGCAGATCTTGGGCATGCAGCTCGTCACGCACCAGACGGGGCCCCACGGCCAGCGGGTGGAGAAGGTGCTGGTCGAGGAGGGCATGGCGATCGCCAAGGAGCTGTATCTTTCGATGCTGGTGGACCGGAACTCGAAGTCGGTCGTCGTGCTGGCCTCGACCGAGGGCGGCATGGAGATCGAAGAGGTCGCCGCGAAGACGCCGGAGAAGATCCTCCGGGAGATCGTGGACCCGACGGTCGGGCTGCTGCCGTTCCAGGCGCAGCGCCTCGCCTTCGGGCTCGCCATCGACCGCATCGACCCCAAGCTCGTCAACCCTGCGGCGTCGCTGATCGCCGGGCTCTACGAGGCCTTCCGCGCCAAGGACTGCTCGCTGGCCGAGATCAACCCGCTCGTGCTGACCGGCGACGGGCGCGTGGTGGCGCTGGACGCCAAGGTGACCTTCGACGACAACGCCCTGTTCCGCCACAAGGACGTGGTCGAGCTGCGGGACCGCAGCGAGGAGGACCCGCTCGATTCCGAGGCCACCGACGCGGGGCTGAACTACATCAAGCTCGAGGGGTCGATCGGCTGCATGGTCAACGGCGCGGGGCTGGCCATGGGCACGATGGACATCGTGCAGGCCGCGGGGGGCTCCCCCGCCAACTTCCTCGACGTGGGCGGCACCGCCAACGCGGAGGGCGTCGAGCAGGCCTTCCGCATCATCACCAAGGACCCGCACGTGCGTTGCATCCTCATCAACATCTTCGGCGGCATCGTGCGCTGCGACGTGGTGGCGGAAGGTGTCGTCACGGCCTTCAGGAAGGTGGGGCTGGCGGTGCCCGTGGTCGTGCGCCTGGAGGGCACCAACAAGGAGAAGGCTCACGAGATCATCGACGGCTCGGGCCTCGGCGCCAGGCTCGTCATGGCGGATGGCCTGCGCGATGCGGCCCGCAAGGCCGTCTCGGCTGCGGCGGGCAAGGGGTGATGCCGTCGGCGCCCCCACCCCGGCCCTCCCCCGCAAGGGGGGAGGGAGGGCAGTGCCGTCCGATCCCTCCCCCTTGATGGGGGAGGTCAGGTGGGGGTGACCCCGGCGCGCGGCCCCCACCCCGGCCCTCCCCCGCAAGGGGGGAGGGAGGGCAGTGCCGTTCGATCCCTCCCCCTTGATGGGGGAGGTCAGGTGGGGGTGACCCCCGGCGGTGTGGCCCCCTCCCCGGCCCTCGCTCTCCTGGGGGAGAGGGACGGAGCTTCAGATAAGCCATCTGTGCGGATCGCAGCACCCCCTCTCCCCCAGGAGAGGGGGCAGGCGGTGAGGCCGCGCGGGAGCCGGAGCGAGACATTTTTCAGACGTCTCACGTGCTTCATACTTTATCGATAACAGTTTGGGCGAGGACTCATGTCGGTTCTGGTGGATAGGAACACCCGCGTGGTGGTGCAGGGGATCACGGGCGCGCAGGGGCAGCTCCACGCCCGCGCCTGCATCGAATACGGCACCAAGGTTGTGGCGGGCGTCACCCCCGGCAAGGGCGGGACGAGGATGGATGCCGTGCCCGTGTTCAACCTGGTCTCCGACGCCGTGCGGGAGACGGGCTGCGACACCTCGCTGATCTTCGTGCCGCCCCCCTTCGCGGCCTCGGCGATCATGGAGGCGGCGGAGGCGGGCATCAAGCTCATCTGCTGCATCACCGAGGGCATCCCGGTGCAGGACATGGTGCGGGCCGCCCCGTATGTCCGCGCGCGCGGTGCCCGCCTGATCGGCCCGAACTGCCCGGGCATCATCACCCCCGGCCAGTGCAAGATCGGCATCATGCCCGGCTACATCCACAAGGTGGGCGACGTGGGGCTGGTGTCGCGCTCGGGCACGCTCACCTACGAAGCCGTCTGGCAGCTCACGCAGGTGGGGCTGGGCCAATCCACCTGCATCGGCATCGGCGGCGACCCCATTCACGGCACCAGCTTCATCGACTGCCTGACCCTGTTCCAGGCCGACCCCGCCACCCGCGCCATCGTCATGATCGGCGAGATCGGCGGCACGGGCGAGGAGGACGCCGCCGCCTTCGCCAGGGCCCACGTCACCAAGCCCATCGTGAGCTTCATCGCCGGCCAGACCGCCCCGCCCGGTCGCCGCATGGGCCACGCCGGCGCCATCATCGCCGGGGGCAAGGGCACCGCCGCCGAGAAGATGGCCGCCCTTACCGCCGCCGGCATCCACGTCGTCAAAACGCCCGACTCGATCGGCGAAAAGATGAAGGAGGTGCTGGGGTAGGAGGGAGATTGGTTTGACAGATAGTGAACATCAGTGTATCATCTGAACGAATAATTCAGGGGCAGCGTCCAATTCGCAAGGCGTCAGTTTGATGTGGCCCGCCCCTGAATCAGGGACTGAGGACGAAAAATGGATGCGCAACAGGAACAAGTCGATCGAAATTTCGAGGCCTTCAAGAAGCTCCTCCCGAAAATCCTGAATGAGCACCGCAATAAGTTTGCCTTGATGAAAGACGGTGAAATCGTTGGGTATTATTCGACGGCGGAGGATGCCAGGCAAACAGGCGAAAGGTTCTTCGCGAATCAACCGTATTCCATCCAGCAGGTCACCGACGTCTTGATCGACCTTGGGTTTTTCTCCCATGCCGTCCATAGCCGGTAGATACAATCCGTCCGTTGGACCGATCCTTCAGATTGCCGTCCTGGACCCAGACGCCGCGAGGAGGATCGTGGCGGAGGGACAGCCTTTGACTACAAGTACATTCTACAATGCGCTGCTGGATACCGGGGCGACCTCCACCTGCATTTCGCCTCGGGTCGTTCAAGAGGTCGGCCCGAAGCCTACCGGGAAGGCCCAGATGATCGGAGCCACAGGAGTCGAGGCGAAGAATACGTACCACTTCGGGGTCGGATTCCTCTTGAATCCGGTTCAACAACCGAGTGGACTGATGGCCGGCAATCTTTCGGTGATGGAACTCGACGGCATGGAGTTCAGCTACGAGGGAACGGGATTCGATGTTCTCTTGGGTCGCGATGTCCTCTGCAAGGGCGCATTCTCGTTGTCCTTCGACGGGCACTTCATCCTTTCATTTTGAACTGGGCGCGGGGAAGGTCCCAGGCAGCCCAAATCTTTCATTGCGTTTCATCCCCCGCCAGCATCCACGTCGTCAAGACCCCCGACACCATCGGCGAGAAGACGAAGGAGGTGCTGGGGTAGGGGAGATACTGACCATCGAGGAACGCAATGACGACCCCGAAACTCAATCTGGCGCTCATCGAGTACTGCGTCGAAGTATACAGGTGCCAACGCAATTGGAGGGATGCAGACGAGCGATTAGCGGAGGCCAGGGCAATGCTATACGACAATTGCAATTTAACGCATGTGTTCGTGCGCTGTTCAGTAATTGAATCGCTTTATTTCACAAACGCGCGAATGCATGAGATGCTAGAGGTGGCTCGACATGTTCATGAATGCCATAGGACAATTGATATTGAAAACATGGATGAAATCGCCATTGTCAATCGAATCTCCAAGATCGGTGACGGAAAACCGCATCTAATCAGTTTTGCTTCCAAATATGCTCATTTTTTCATTGATAGCAATAAGTTTCCCGTATTTGATTCTTTTGCTTGTAAGTACATGGTTCATCTGTTTGGCGGTAACAAGTCCCAATACGATTCTTTCTACGGGCACTTTGTTGAAGATTACCGAAAACTCGGGAAAGCGGCCAGAGAACAGGGGTTATCAACTGATTCAAGGGGATTAGACAAATTTCTCTGGATCGGCGGAATGGTCCTTGAGGCCAAGCGGAAAGAGAAGTCGGCCAAGCGCAAAGAAAAGGCTACTGCCGAGATGAACCGAGAATTCAAGGCTTTGTGGGACAAAGCAGAAACCAAGCAATCGCTCATGATGCTGGCCGAATTGAAGGGGTAAATCCTCATGCCACCCTGCTCACTCAAGTCCGCTTCTTGGGCACCCAGCGCAAATCCGCCCTGCTCCTGCTCAAGCAGGTTGGCGCGTCCCCTCGCCTTCTTCGCCACGGCGAACTGGTTGCGAAATCCGCGGAGTCCCTGTGGTGATCGACCGTTGATCGCCTAGTGATGGTCACCGTGTTCACGTTCTACTTCCAGGCGGGAGACGCCCCATGAAAATCAGCTACGACAAGGAGGCGGACGCCCTCTACATCCGGCTGCTGGAAGGCGAGTTCCAGTGCCGCGTGGTGCGCCTCACGAATGATATCGCCCTGGATTTCGCGGCCGGCGAGAAGCTGGTCGGCCTGGAGGTGCTGGGGGCGAGCCGACTCTTCGAACACCCCGACGCGCCGGACATCGAGCTGAAGGACGTGCTGCCCCGCATCGCCTCCCGCTAACATCGGGAAATCGCCTTCAGAAGCCGATCTTGCGATAGTTCCCATTGTGTACTCCATGTGCAAAGGTGTTCCGCTTATGTAAACATGCAGTTCCAAATTCCTCCCTTTCCGTCCGCTTCACCCCCCACGTGCACTCTGACCAATCAACTTTGCGCCACCCCGTCTATAATGGGATCAGCTCTTTCGCACGTCGCCATGCATTCACTCCCCCTCGTCCGCACCATCGCCCGCAGCCTCTACGCCCGCCACGTAATCCACCAGGTCGTCATTCCTCATCAGCTCCCGCAGCAGGCTGGTGGCGTAGGTGCCGGGCGGGAGGGTGAAGGCGAGGCGGAGGCAGGGCTCGCCGGCGTCGTCGAAGGGTTCCGCCGTCAGGTCGTCCGGGAGGGCGCGGACGGCGCGGCGCTGGCCCTCCGGGGTCAGGCGCTGGTGGGGCGCCTGGAAACTGGCAGCAGTCAGCCCCTCGGCGGCGAGCAGGTCGATCTCCCAGCGGCCGGGCTCGCCTTCGGCCAGGAGGGTGCGCGTCCCGTAGAGCGGCGCCGAGGGGCTCAGCTCGCCCGCGGCGGCGCGGGCCTGGATGGCGGCGAGGTCGGCCTCGGCCACCGGGAACACGGCGCCGTTGCGGTGGAGGAGGGCGAGGTCGCCCGGCAGAAGCATGGCGAGCGATCCCAGGGCGCGCAGGCGCGTCGCCACCAGCGCGTTGAACAGGACCGCCTGATAGGCGTTGGTGACGAAGCGCGCCCGCGGGGTGGGCAGCCTGGCCCTGAACCCGCCCCTGACGAACGCCCGGCCTTCCTCGACGTTGCGACCCGTGCGCCCGAGCCGCTGCGGGCCGTAGTAGTTCGGGAACCCCTCACGGCGCAGGGCATCGAGCACGCGCGGGAGGTCGGGGCAGGGCGTCACGCCCCGCACGACGATCGTGAAGCGGTTGCCGGCCAGGTGGCCGGGGCGGAGCTTGTTGCCGTGGCGGGAGACCCGGAGCACCTGCACCTGCTCGCTCTCGATGGCCGCGAGCGGCAGGTCGCTGCGGCTGTGGAGCGAGATCCACTGGCAGGTGACCGCCTGGGAATCCTTGAGCCCGGCGTGGCCGATCCGGTGCGGTGCGAGGCCCAGCGTCCGCCCGATCCGCTCCAGCAACCCCGGGGTCGGCAGCCCCCGCTTGCGGACGTACAGGTACAAGTGTTCCCCTGTACCGGAGGGCTCGTAGGCGGCCAGCTCCTCGACCTGGAAGTCCTCGATGCGGGCGCGCAGGCGGCCTCCGCAGCCGGGGTCGAGGGGCAGGGCGTAGGGGAGCGGCGGCGGGGCCATATTGCGGATTCCGTTGCGGCTTTGTAGGTTATAGGGTCACGCAGGCCGGCAAGTTGCGGTGCACAGTGCGGTGCAGAGTGTCCGCCCAGGCGGCCCGGAGAACCACCCCGCGACCCAGCGCTACGCCATGGCCATCGAGGGCAACCACACGCCGCTCACGCCCGCCTCGTTCCTGCGGCGCAGCGCCCGGGTCTTCCCGGCGAAGACGGCGATCGTCGATGGCGCACGCCGGATCAGCTACCGCCAGTTCCACGAGCGCGCCTGCCGCCAGGCCAACGGGCTGCTGGCGCTGGGGATCGGCACCGAGGATCGGGTGGCGCTGCTGGCGCCCAACACGGCCATGCACCTCGAGGCGAACTTCGGCGTGCCCATGGCCGGGGGCACGCTGGTGGCTATCAACACCCGCCTGAGCCCGCGCGAGATCGCCTACATCCTCAACCACTCCGGGGCGCGCGTGCTGCTGGCCGATGCGGCGCTGCTGGCCCACCTGGAGCCGGTCGCCGCGGAGCTGACGGGCGTCGAGCGGGTGATCGTCGAGCACGGGGCGGCGAACGGGCCTGGGAACGGCCACGGCGCAGCCTCCGGTTGGGAGCCCGCGGGGGCGCTCGACTATGAGGCGTTCCTCGCGGGCGCCGCCGGCGCCGACCCGATGATCCTGCCGGCCGACGAGAGCCAGACCATCAGCATCAACTACACCAGCGGCACGACGGGCAACCCCAAAGGGGTGATGTACACCCACCGCAGCGTCTACCTCAACGGGGTCTGCAACCTGCTGGAAATGGGGATGACGGCGGAGAGCGTCTACCTCTGGACGCTGCCCATGTTTCACTGCAACGGCTGGTGCTACACCTGGGGCGTCACGGCGCTGGGCGGCACCCACGTCTGCCTGCGCGACGTCAAGGCCCGCGCCATCGTCGAGGCCATCGTCGCGCAGGGCGTGACCCACTTCTGCGGCGCCCCGATCGTCTTGCGCATGGTGGTCGAGGGGGCGCAGGAGCTGGGGCTGGCCCGCTTCCCGCGCCGGGTGAAGGTCTCGACCGCCGCGGCGCCGCCCTCGCCCACCGTCATCGAGGCCATGCTGGGGCTGGGGGTGGACGTGCTGCACGTCTATGGGCTCACGGAGACGTACGGCCCGACCACGGTCTGCGAGATCCAGCCCGACTGGCTCCGGCGTCCGCCCGCCGAGCTGGCGCGGCTGATGGCCCGCCAGGGCGTCCCCTACGCCCTTTGCGAGGACCTGACCGTGCTCGACGACGCCGGCCGGCCGGTCGCCGCCGACGGCAAGACCCTGGGCGAGGTCTGCATGCGCGGCAACATCGTGATGAAAGGCTATTTCCGCAACCCGGAAGCCACGGAGCAGGCCATGCGCGGGGGCTGGTTCCACTCGGGCGACCTGGGGGTGCTGCATCCGGACGGCTACATCGAGCTCAAGGATCGCGCCAAGGACATCATCATCTCGGGCGGGGAGAACATCTCGACCATCGAGGTGGAGAACGTGCTCTACACCCACCCCGCGGTGCAGGATACGGCGGTGGTGTCCCGCCCGGACGCGAAGTGGGGCGAGGTGCCGGTGGCGTTCGTGACGCTGCGCCAGGGCGCGGCCGTGGCCGAGCAGGAGCTGATCGCATACTGCCGCCAGCACCTGGCCCACTTCAAGGCGCCCAAGGCGATCCTGTTCGAGGAGCTGCCGCGCACCTCGACCGGCAAGGTGCAGAAGTTCGTGCTGCGCGATCGGCTCTGGGCGGGCCGGGCCGCGCGCATCCAGGGCTGAGCGCGGGCGCTGCGGGAGATGCGGAGATGGGGCGAGCGAGGGCAGGTCGGATGGCTGGCGGGCTCGCGACCGCGTCGGTGCTCGTCGCGCTGGCCGGCTGCGCCACCTGGAAGCCCGTGGGTGCCGCCTGCGTGCGCGAATCCCGCGACCCGGAGCTGCGGCGCGTCGTCAACTACACGGACCCGGAGCTGTGCGGGCGGACGGTCAAGGAACGGTCGAGCGTCCATCTGCGGGTGCCGGCGCCCAAGGCGGGCTAGCGGTCAAGTTCTTCGATTCGGCGTGCGAGCGAGCCAATGGACAACGCGCTGTTGCTTTCGGCAGGCTTCGAGCCGCTCACCGTCATCAACTGGCGGCGGGCGGTGACCCTGATGGTGCTCGAGAAGGTCGAGGTGCTCGAGGAGTACGAGCGCGAGGTGCGCAGCCCGACGACGGCCCTGCGCCTGCCCGCCGTGGTCAAGCTCCACCGCTGGGTGCGCGGCACGCCCCACCGCGTCAAGTTCTCGCGCCAGAACATCTTCTACCGCGACAACTTCACCTGCCAGTACTGCCACAAGCAGCACCCGTCCAGTCAGCTCACCTACGACCACCTCGTCCCCCGCAGCCGGGGCGGCAAGACCACCTGGACCAACATCGTCACCTCCTGCATCCGCTGCAACTTGAGGAAGGGCAACAAGCCCCTCCACGCCGTCGGCATCCACCTGCTCAAGCTGCCCGAAGAACCCCGCTGGACCCCCGCCATCTACCCGCTCATCAACGCCGACCACGCCCCCCAGGTCTGGAAGACCTACCTGAACATGGCCCAGGGGGGGAGGTAGGAAGCGCTCGCGGTCGCCCGCACGGAGTCGGGATCGGCCCGGCGCAGCCTCAGCCGCCCGGGCCGGGGAAGAGCTTGAGGATGGCGACGGCGAGGCCCGTCACGGCGACGAAGGCCGACAGGATGGTCGCCAAGTGGAGGCGTAGCGAGCGCTGGAAGTGGGCATCCATCTGGGCGAAGCGCGTTTCCATGTGAGCTTCCAACCGCTCGAACCGGGCATCCACCGCGCCGAAGCGGCGGTCCACCTCGGCGGCGCGTCGCTCCAATTCTGCAGAGAGGGCAGCGAATTGGCGCTCCAACTCGATGCCGAGCGCGCCGAAGCGCCGGTCCAGATCGGGGACGATGAACGCCTTCAGATCCTGACTGGTGGCCTGGGCCGCGCCTTCGAGCTTGGCCGCGAGGAGCAGCGCCTGCTCCTCGGAGAAGCCGACGCGGCGCAAGTCCTGGATGGTCTGGCGTTCCTGGGTGATGGGCATGGAGGGAGACTAACGCACGGGCGGCCATGGTGCAAGGCGTCCCGACCGGCGCCCGGCGACGATGCCCCAGGGCGATTGCGCGACACGCTTGACATATTGCAAAAGGGGGGGGCACACAAGCAAGGTCCTTTGTTGCGAAATCCTCGTTTTCGGGCGCGGGGGGGACCGCGTGCGCGGTCGGTCCGGGCAGGTTGTCCGCACACTGGCGCATTCGCGCCGCATACCAAAAAGGGGAAGCACCATGGCTGGTCGACGCTGGATGACGATGGCGTTGGTTGCGGGCGCTGCAACGTTGATGATGGCCTGCGGTACGGGAGCGAAGAAGGAATAGCCGGCGCCGACTCCTCCTCCGACGGCGCTCAACTCCGTGGCGGTGCGGCAGGCGGAAATTCCGACCACCGATCCGACGAGATGCAACGGCTACGGCGGCATCACGGTGGAAACCGGCATCGACGACAACGGCAATGGCGTGCTCGACGCCGCGGAGGTGGACGCGACCCAGATCGTCTGCAACGGCGCGCCGGGTGCAACCGGCGTACCGGGGTCGGCGGGCTCCAGCGGCGCGAGCGCCCTGGCCAACGCCACCGCCGTCGCGGCGAACCCCACGGCCAACAACGGCGTCGATGGGTGTATCTCCGGCGGCATCAAGATCGAGATCGGCCTGGACGACGGCACCCCCAGCGGCACGGCCGGCAATGGCATCCTCGAAAAGGGCGAGATCGACCAGACCTGGTACGTCTGCAACTGCGCCGACTTGACCCCTGTCGTCGAGGTGGCCCCGCTGGCGGATGCGCTCCCGACTTACGACAGTTTCCCGGCTCCTGTCTTCCCGGCCCCTGCGGGCGTGGACAATACGCTGTGGGACAATGCCGAGGGGGGCGTCGTGGTGGTACCGGTGCAACCGAGCGGCAACGCCGTAATGATGATGGCGCGCACAATCAACGCCTTCACCAGCCAGAACAACCAGGGCGGGGCACAGGTCGTGCTCGAATCGAAGACACAGGCCGACAAGTTCCAGGCCACCTTCAACGTGCTCCAATGGAGCCGCGCCAACGCGGCGTTCGAGGTGCGGCTGCGATTGATGCCGCTCCCGAAGGCGACCTCCGGCAGCCAGCTCAACATATTCGCCGCGAACGCCACGATCCGCAGCAACGCGGCGGGGACCGGGCTGGAGTTCGCCACGGGATACACCGCCTGCTCGGACGCGACGTGCACGGTGCAACATAGCCCGCTGAACCAATCCGGGACGCTCTCCTCTACGGCGATTCCCCTGACCCCGGGCGCGCCGCAGACCCTGATCGCCGGCCTCGACCGGACGGCGGGTGCGGAGAAGCTGTACATCACCTTTGGGGGGAATACCCGCGCCCTGGACATCTCCCCGTTCGTCGCGGGCGGCCAGATCAACCTGGCCGGGACGGACGTCGTGCCGCGCATCCAGGCGCGCATCCGCAATGGCGACGCGTTCCCGCTCGGCGGAAGCGGGCAATTCAGCCTGCTCGTCGACGACGTGCTGCTGAACGACGTGCTCTACGACGACTTCAACAGCGGGCTGACGCTCGATGGCGCCAAGTGGCAGGGCGGGATCAACACGCGCCAGATCGCGGCCGGGAAGCTGGCCGTCTATGAAGCCGTATGGGGCGACACGGCCAGCAACAGCCTCTCCGTTCGCACGCCCGCGCGCGCGGGGGCGATGGCGGCCGACGTGACCGTCACCGACTACGACGCCTCCAACCTCGCCAGCGCCACGGCGGCGCGGGCGCGGGTCGCCGGGGTGTTCTACAACGACGGCTCGACCGGCGACGGCCTGGGCGGCCAGAACGGCGACATTCATGCCGAGATCGGCATGTCGGCGAGCAGGGTGCTCGCCCGCGTGACCCGCTGCGTGACCTACCAGTGCGACACCACCCAGCCGCTTCCGACCACGCCCATCGATATGGGCCCGGTGGCCCTGGGCGAGACCCACACCCTCTACCTGGAATGGGACGGCGCCCGGTTCGTGTTCCAGCGCGACAAGAGCCCGCCGGTGACCTTCGACCCGGTGGCGGCGGGCGCGACGGTGGCCAGCCCGACGCCGCGTGCGTTCGGCAACACGCGCGTGATCGGCACCCGCATCAGCGTGGCCGGCGGGACGGAGAGCGGGTCGATCCGGGCCCTGTTCGGCAACGTGCGGATCGGCGCGGGCGGCGGCAACCTGGGCAACGCCCTGCCGGCTTACGAGGAGTTCAACGGCCGGTCGGGCGTGGCGACGAACATGAGCCCGTTCCGCTGGGCCGACCCGGTCACGCAGACGGAGCTCATCTCGGGCGGGAAGCTGGTCACCACCATCAACCGGCCTGGGGCCCCCACTATCGGCCATACCTGGGTGGATCGCGGCCTTCCGGACAACAACACGGTGCGCGGCATCTCCGCCGACGTGTCGGGCACGTTCGGTGGCGCGAATTACATAGCGGGAGGCCCCTGGGGCCAGTTCTACGTGGACTCGGCGGGTGATCGGATCGGCGCAAGTGTACGCGTGACCAACGGCGGGACGGTCGATTACGTGGTATTCACCTGCTCTGTCGGCGGCGGCTGCGGCTCAACCGTCCTGGCCTCAGGCTCGCTGGGCGCCATCACCGGTGGAAGCACGCACAACCTGTCCATGCACTGGAACGGCGGCGCCGTGTTCACATTCGCGCTGGATGCGGCCAGCACGCCCATCGACGTTTCGGGCTCCGCCCCGTTCGCCAGCGTGCTCGCCCCGGGGGATTACTGGATCGGGTTCGAGATCTACGCGGACAACGCCGCGCCCAACAGCACCACCACCGCGACAGTCACGTACGACAACGTGCGAACCAGCAGCGACAACAACAGCGCCACGGCATTCGTCCTGCACGACGACTTTTCCGGGGCCACCATCGATCCCGCCAAGTGGAGCAGCCAGGAAACGTTAAGGCTGCTGCAGTCCGGGCAGTTGCGGCTGACGGGCTCTCCCAATGGCCCCGGTTTGGGCTTCCCAGGCGCGTACGACGTCTTGGCCATGTCATTCGACATGACCGTGACCGACGACTCGGGCACGAACCTGGGCGCCGGCGGATTTCTGGCCCTCGGGAGCGACAGCGGGTGCACCGACTATGCGATCATTTCGGTGGGGCAGGGTCAGGCCCGGCTCGCCGTCATCCGGGGCGATGCGTGCGGAGCGCAAGTGCTCGCGCAGCAGGCGTTGGGGCCGGTAACCCTGGGGACGAGCCACACGTACTACGTGGGGTGGGACAAGGCCACGGGAGCCATCACCGCCCAAATCGACAATCAGGCTCCGGTGCGGGAATACCTGTCGGAGCTGGGGCTGTTCTTCGGTCTCGGTCCCGTCGCGGCCAATAGCGGCTCAGGGCTGGCGTCTGGGTTGGCGTTCGGCAGTCCCACCCCCGCCGGCTCGATCTCCGCCCTGTTCGACAACGTGCGGGCGAGGATCGCGCCGCGTCCGTAGCTCTAACCCCGCAGTGCCGCCGCAGGGACGCTGCCGGCGGAAAGAGGCTGATGTAGAAACGCCCGCCGGTGCCCCGAGAGGGGGTGCCGGCGGGCGTCGGCGTTTCGTGCGGGAGGCAGGAGAGCGGCGCAGCCTCAGCCGCCCGGGCCGGGGAAGAGCTTTATGATGGCGACGGCGAGGCCGACCACCGCGACGAAGGCGGAGAGGATCGTCGCCAGGTGGAGACGCAGCGAGTGCTCGAAGTCGGCTTTCTGCTCGGCGAAGCGGGTGTCCATCTGGGCGAAGCGTGTTTCCATGTGAGCCTCCAAGCGTTCGAAGCGGGCTTCGAACCGGGCTTCCATGTGCTCGAAGCGGGCGTCGATTTCGCTGAAGCGCCGGTCCATGAACGCCTTCAAGTCCTCGCTGGTGGCCTGCGCGACGCTTTCAAGCTTGGCGGCGAGCAGCAGCGCCTGAGGCTCGGAGAAGCCGACGCCGCGCAGCTCCTGGATCGTTTGTCGCTCCTGGGTGATGGGCATGGAGAGAGACTAACGCAGAGCTGCCGGCGGCGCAACCGCGGGCGGGCCCAAGTCAACGCGACGAGGGCACGTTAGGACGCCCCGCGGGGCGCCTGCCGGTCGATCTGAGGTCGGGGGGTACACACACGCACCCGCCCCCCGGTGCGAAGGCACCGGGGGGCCGGGGAAGGCACAGGTTAGTGCAGGGTGTAGACCTGGGGCTTGGCGGGCTCGGCGCCGGGGCCGGGCTGGATGATCTTCTCGTCCAGCTCCCCCGAGTGCTCCTCGGCGGCGAGCGGGTCCTGGACAGGCGCGGGCATGCGCTCCAGCGCGATCTCGAGAGCCTCGAACAGGGTCTTCACCGGGGTGATCTTGATCCCCTTCTTGATCTCGATGGGCACCTCGGTGAGATCCTTCTGGTTGTCGTCTGGGATGAGCGCCTCGGTGATGAGCCCGCGCTTGGCGGCGAGCAGCTTCTCCTTGAGCCCGCCGATCTGCAGCACGCGGCCGCGCAGGGTGATCTCACCGGTCATCGCGACCTGCTTGCGCACCGGAATCTCCGTGAAGGCGCTGACGAGCGCGGCGGTGATGGGGATTCCGGCCGAAGGCCCGTCCTTGGCGATGGCGCCCTCGGGGAAGTGGATGTGGAGATCGTACTTCCGGAATACCTCCGAGTAGATGCCGAGCCGGTTCGCGTTGGAGCGCACGAAGCTCAGCGCGGCCTGGACGGATTCCTTCATCACGTCGCCCAGGCGGCCGGTGATCTGCAGGGCGCCCTTGCCGTGCATCAGGCTGGCCTCGATGAACAGCAGCTCGCCGCCCATGGCCGTCCAGGCCATGCCGGTGGCCACGCCCACCTCGTTGTGGCCCTCGGCCGTGTCGTGCTTGAACTTCGGCACGCCCAGGAACTCCTGCACGCGCTTGGGGGTGATGGTGACTCCCTTCTGCGCCGGGTTCTTGACGAGCTGGGTGGCGACCTTGCGGCAGATCTTCCCGATCTCGCGCTCCAGGCTGCGCACGCCCGCCTCGCGGGTGTAGCGGGTGATGACGTCGATCAGCGCATCGCGGCGGAACTTGACCTGCTCGTGCTTGAGGCCGTTCTCCTCGCGCTGCTTGTCGATCAGGTGGCGCGTGGCGATGTGCTCCTTCTCCAGCTCAGTATAGCCGGAGAGGCTGATCAGCTCCATGCGGTCGCGCAGCGCCGGGGGAACGCCCTGGGCGTTGTTCGCCGTGCAGAAGAACAGCACGTCGGAAAGGTCGTACTCCACCTCCAGGTAATGATCCATGAAGGTGTGGTTCTGCTCGGCATCGAGCACCTCGAGCAAGGCCGCCGCAGGGTCGCCCATGGCGCCGTAGGTCATCTTGTCCACCTCGTCGAGCAGCATCAGCGGGTTGTTGCTCTTCGCCTTGCGCAGCGACTGGATGATCTTGCCCGGCAGCGCGCCGATGTAAGTGCGCCGGTGGCCGCGGATCTCCGCCTCGTCGCGGATGCCGCCCAGGCTCATGCGCACGAACTTGCGGCCGAGCGCGCGGGCCACGGAGCGGGCCAGCGACGTCTTGCCGACGCCCGGCGGGCCGACCAGGCAGATGATGGGGCCCTTGATCTTGCCCACCTTCTTGGCCACCGCCAGGTACTCGACGATGCGCTCCTTGACCCGGTCCAACCCGTAGTGGTCCTCGTTGAGAATCTGCTCGGCGCGCTTGAGATCGAAGTTGTCCTCGGTCTTCACGCCCCAGGGCATCCCCAGCAGGGTATCCAGGTAGTTGCGCACCACGTTGGCTTCGGCCGACATGGTGGACATCATCTTGAGCTTCTTGAGCTCCTTCTTGGCCACCTCGGCGGCCTCGGGGCTGAGCTTGGTGTCCGTGATGCGCTTTTCATACTCCTCGGCCTCGGCCTTGCCGTCCTCGCCGGTGCCGAGCTCTTTCTGGATCGCCTTGATCTGCTCGTTGAGGTAGTACTCCTTCTGCGTCCGGCCGATCTGGCCCTGCACGCGCTCCTTCAGCTTCTTCTCGAGCTTCTTGATCTCGGCTTCCTCGATCATGCGCTCGAACACCTTCTGCAGGCGCACCTTGGGGTCGAGCGTCTCCAGCAGCTCCTGCTTCTTGGCCAGGTCCAGGTTGAGCAGGGGCGCGATGCGGTCGGCGAGCTGGTAGGCCTTCTCGTTGGCCAGCCCGAGCTGCTCCACCGTCTCGGAGTTGCGCTTAATCTCTTTCAGGTAGCCTTCCAGCTCCGTGAGGGCGGTCTTCGCCAGCGCGAGCATCTCGGCGTCGGACACGCTCGCGTCGTCCACGGGCTCCACATCGGCCGTGTAGGCGGACTCGTCGAAGTTGGCTTGGATCAGCCGGCCCCGCGCCTTGGCCTCGAACAGCGCCTTCACGGTACCGTTGGGAAGCCGCATGATCTGCAGGATGTTCCCGATCGTGCCGATCTCGAACAGGTCCTGCTGGGTCGGTTTCTCGATCATCGGGTCCCGCTGCGCCACGACGAACACCTGCCGATTCGCTGCCAGGGCGTTCTCGAGTGCCTCCATGGACTGTTTGCGGCCAATGAAGAACGGCGTGGTCATGTGCGGAAAGACCACGATATCCCGCATCGGCAGCATGGGAAGTTTCATCGGTTCCGCCATGCGATTTCCCTTTCTCTCAGTTGGAACGCCAGATGGCCGTGGATGATTATAGGTGCGCGCACCGATATCTGTCAAACCGCGACCAGAGCAGCATGCCGGGCATGGCCTCCGCTCCCGTGCGCGTGGAAATCCCCCGTGCAGCACGGAAGCGGCCTGGAAATCCTAAACGCAACTGTGGACGTATTATGTCAACGTATTACCACATTACCCATTACCTCCCAACCACCCCACCCCACACCCAACACCCCCTCCCCCCATCATTCAACCTCCATGCCCAACTCACCCGTCACACGCCCGCGCCCACAGGAGCAACTACCTTTCCAGGGCTGTGCCGCCACCGGGGAGCGGTGCACCGCCTCCCGGTCGCGCTGGCCAGGGGAGTCCATCCAGGCGCCGGGTGTTTCCCGCCCCAGTGGCTGTGGGGGGCGAGAGGGGCCGGGCGTCCGCTATCCCGAAGGCGCCGCAGCGGCCGCCTGGTGCCCGCAGGGCGGGGTGGGGTGGCCGGGCAACGGGCGACGCCTTGCGCAGGTGAGCGAGGCCCCACCGCGCTCCAGCATGCCGCTGGTGCGGTTCCGAAGGCCACCGGCGGGCCGCTGCCGCCGACATGCGATGCGAGGATGGCGGTGATCTTGGATTCACCCTGCCGTTGCGCTGCCGTTGCGCTGCCGTTGCGCGGCTACTGTTTCTTTCATCTGGAATTGTTGTTAGACTCCGCGCTACGCTGTGCAAAGTGGGCCGCAGGCCGGCGCGGAAGCGCAGGCCGGCACTGGCCGTTCATGCCTTCGCGGCGGCACCTGTGGCGCTGGTGCGGCGGGGCGTCGGGTGCCGCTCCGGTGCGGTGGCTACACGCGCAAGGGATGACGCACCGACCGGTCGGAGATCACGGCGCGGGGAACCGTCCCGACCGCGCCTGAAGCAACAGGAAGGGCTTCGAAGAAACATGACCGAACCCATGAGCACCACCCCGTTGATCGTTCCCGAGCGCCTGGCGTCGCTGGCCATGGAGTGCCAGTCGGCCTATCGGGCGCCGGTCGCCGTCGAGGCCTACAAGCGGCTCACGCAGAAGGTGCTGAAGCGCAGCGCAAGCGAGGCGGTGATCGTGGTCGCCGACTTCAAGCCGTACAGCGAGCTGGCCGCGAACGGGAAGGGCAAGCTGGCCGGTGCGCACGACGTGGGCAAGGTGCTGCTGCTGACCCCCGAGGATACGCTGGAGCAGGCCGGCAAGCTGGCGGGCCGGGGAATTGACCTCATGGACCCGGAGGTGAAGGCGCCCGTCTGGGCGTTCAAGGTCAACCGCTGCCTGCACGAGATCGAGTTCGACCGCGAGATCAATCTGCTGAAGGAGGAGGATTCGAAGGCCCGCAAGGACGTCGACACGCTGAACGAGATCGGGATGGCGCTGTCCACGGAGAAGGATCTCGGCAAGCTGCTGGACATGATCGTCTCCAAATGCCGGGAGATGACGTGGGCCGATGCCGGGTCGCTCTACCTGATCGAAGCCGACCCCAAGGTTCCCGAGGACAAGAAGAACTACTTCGCCAACAAGAAGATGCGCTTCCAGGTGGCGCAGAACGATTCCCGCTCAATCCCCTTCAAGTCGTTCGTGGTCGATATCCGCAAGACGTCGATCTACGGCTTCGTCGCGCTGACCCGGCAGGCGCTCAACTTCGACGATGCCTATTTCATTCCTGCGGACCGGGAGTATCGCTGGGGGGGCAAGGAGTTCGATGCGAGCATCGGCTACCGCACGATGTCGATGCTGACGGTGCCGATGGTCAACTGGCGCGGCGAGTCGATCGGCGTGATCCAGCTCATCAACCGCAAGGTCGATCCCGCCATCAAGCTCGAAGACCCGAAGACGTGCATCGAGCACATCCGGCCGTTCACGCCCCACGACGTGAACATGGCCATGTCCATCGCCTCCCAGGCGTCGATCGCCATCCAGAATGCCCAGCTCGTCAACTCGATCAAGGGGCTGTTCGATGGCTTCATCGCCGCCAGCGTGAAGGCGATCGAGGCCCGCGACCCCACCACCTCCGGCCACTCCCAGCGCGTGGCCAAGCTCACCGTGGGGCTGGCGCAGCAGGTCGACAAATCCGACTCGGCGAAGTTCCGGGAAATCCACTTCACGGAGGAGCAGATCCAGGAAATCCGCTACGCGTCGCTGCTGCACGACTTCGGCAAGATCGGCGTGCGCGAGAACGTGCTGGTCAAGGCGAAGAAGCTCTACCCGGATGAGATGCAGACCGTGAGCGACCGGTTCGAGATCATCCGGCGCACGATCGCGTACGAATACACGGAGCGCCAGTTGCAGCATTTGCTCACCCAGGGCTCCGCCGACCCGAAGGCCGTCGACATCCTGCGCCTGGAAATGAAGGCACGGCTCGACAAGCTCGAGGAGTACATGGGGTTGGTGCTCCAGTGCAATGAGCCGACCGTGCTGGCCCAGGGCGGCTTCGAGCGGCTCAAGGAGATCGCGGCGAATTCCTTCAAGACGACCCGCGGCGACCAGGTGGCCTTCCTCAACGAGAAGGAGCTGCTGTCGCTCTCGGTGCCCAAGGGGTCGCTCAACGCCAACGACCGCAAGGAGATCGAGTCGCACGTCACCCACACCTACCAGTTCCTCAGCACCATCCCCTGGACGGCAGAGCTGCGCAACGTCGCCGAGATCGCCTACGCGCATCACGAGAAGCTCGATGGCACCGGGTATCCCAACGGCCTCAACGCCGAGACGATCCCCATCCAGTCGAAGATGATGACGATCGCCGACATCTTCGATGCGCTCACCGCCTGGGACCGGCCCTACAAGAAGGCGATCCCGGTCGAGCGCGCGCTCAACATCCTGGTGGAGGAGGCCACCTCCCACCACGTGGATGCCGACCTGCTGGACCTGTTCATCAGCTCGGAAGTGTACAAGCTGGTGATCCCGTAGCGGGGTCCGCGCCCGTCTCCACCCCCAGCCTCGCCAGCCGCGAGGATGCCTGCGCGACCGGCGCGATTGTCCGCACTCCTGTGGCCGCGGCGATCGTTTCGTCCACCCTATACCGAAGGGCTGAACATGGGCCTGCACAGCGTCGGAACACCTGGGCTGTGGATCGCCTTTACGGTGATCGTGCTGGTCACGCTCGTGCTGGACCTGGGCGTATTTCACCGCAAGGCGCATGCGGTGCGGATGCGCGAAGCCGTCACCTGGACGCTCGTGTGGATCGTGCTGGCGCTGTCCTTCACCGTGGGCGTATGGCAGCGGTTCGGCGCAGAGAAGGCGCTGGAGTTTCTTACCGGGTATGTGATCGAGTATTCGCTTTCCGTCGACAACCTGTTCGTCTTTCTGGTGATCTTCTCGTACTTCAGTGTCCCGGCAGTGGTACAACACCGCGTTCTCTTCTGGGGTATTTTCGGTGCGGTGGTGATGCGTGGGATTTTCATCGTGATCGGGGCGGCGCTGCTGCAGGCGTTCCATTGGGTGATGTTCCTGTTCGGGGCATTCCTGGTGTTCACCGGCATCAAGCTGCTGTTCCAGCACGAGGAGGACGTGCATCCCGAGCGGAATCCCGTCGTGCGGCTGCTGCAGCGGCTCGTGCCCGCCATCCCGCACTACCGGGGCGGGGCGTTCATCGTGGTCGAAAACGGGCGGCGCTACGCCACCCCTTTGCTGCTGGTGCTCGTCACCGTCGAGGTCACCGATGTGATCTTCGCCACCGATTCCATCCCGGCCATTTTCGCCATTACCACCGATCCCTTCATCGTCTATACGTCGAACATCTTCGCCATCCTGGGGCTGCGCTCGCTCTTCTTCGTGCTCGCCAGCATGATGGAGAAGTTCCACTACCTCAAGATCGGACTGGCGCTGGTGCTCGCGTTCGTGGGCGTGAAGATGCTCATCGTCGATCTTTACAAGATTCCCATCGCAGTCTCGCTCTCCGTCGTGGCCGCGCTGCTCACCGCCGCCGTCGCGACATCGCTGCTGCGTCCGCCCACCAAGGCGCCGCTGCCGGAACACCCGCCCCATGTGGTTCTCCCCGGCGTGGATGGGCGGGAAGCCGACTGACAGCCGCCCGCACCCGCCGGACCCGTCGCGCTCCCGCCTGCGGCGGGGGCAGCTCCTACCTGACCTCCGCTCGCCACCGCAGCGACGCGGGTGCGCGGCGCCCTGCGGGGCGGCTCCCGTTGCATTCGGGCCAAGGGCCGGCGTAGAGTCCGCCAGCGACTTACCGCCACCGCCAAACCACCGAGCGAGCCGCCATGAACCTCCATGACACTCCCGAGCAGGCCGCGTTCCGTCAGGGCATCCGCGCCTGGATCGACCGCAAGGTACCGCCCCAGATGAAAGGCCGCGACGAGGCCCTCGTCACCCTTTCCAAGCAGGAGCTGATGCCCCTGCGCATGCTGCTCGCGGGCGAAGGGTGGCTGTTGCCCTACATGCCGAAGCAGTACGGCGGCGCCGAGTTCGACCCCATCCAGACCATCATCTTCATGGAGGAGATGGCCGCCGCGGGCGTGCCCTACATCGAGGCGCGCGGCAGCGGCATCGCCAACATTACCGCCGTGCTGCTGCGTTGGGGCTCGCCCGAGCAGAAGGAGCGCCTGCTGAAACCCACGCTGGCGGGCACCATCTTCTGGTGCCAGGGCTACTCCGAACCGGGGTCGGGCTCCGACCTGGCCAGCCTGCAGACGCGGGCGGCGGTGACGCCGGAGGGGTTCGTGATCGACGGCCAGAAGATCTGGACCTCGCGCGCCCACGAGTCCGACTGGATCTTCCTGCTGGCCCGCACCGACCCCGCCGCCAAGCGCAAGCAGGACGGCATCAGCTTTTTCGTGTTCGACATGAAGACGCCGGGCATTTCCATCCGGCCGCTGATCACGCTCGATGGGCGTCACTACTTCAACCAGACCTTCTACGACCATGTGCAGGTGCCGCAAGCGGGGCTGGTGGGCGAACTGAACAAGGGCTGGACCGTCGCCAAGGCTCTGCTGGTGCACGAGCGCCTGAACTCCCCCGGCGCCAACCCGAACACGCTGGCGCGGG
>JACQKK010000144.1 GCA_016204605.1 Candidatus Lambdaproteobacteria bacterium | reverse complement strand
GCGCGCCCGGCGCCGGTGATGACGGCGACCCGCACGCTTTCGTCCTTGCCCACGTCCTCCCAGATGCGCGAAAGCTCCTCGTGCATGACGGGGTTGACGGCGTTGAGCCGCTCGGGGCGGTTCATGGTGATGTTGAGGATCATGCCGTCCTGATCGACCTTCAGGGTTTCGTATTCGTAGCGCATGGCGTCTCCCTCCTTGTGCATGGTGCGTGGCGCGGCGTGGGTCGGTGGGCAGAGTCGTTCGCGTCCGATTACCTGCCGGGATTGGATCCCGCACCCTCCCGTTATCCCGCCTGAGGCCGGCGCGCAATGGGGGTGGAGTACCCTCGAACCTCGCTCAAGGGCGGGAAGCGGGGCCCTTGTGGGCGGAGGCCGATGCGACCGGCGCGGGGCCAGGCCCCCACGCCCAAACGCTGTCGCGACTCCCCGATGGCGCGGACGGGTGCCGGAGTCCGGGACGTGCAGGGCGACCCGCGCGGGCGGCGCTTGTCGTGCCGGCGCGGTGCGCCTATGATCGGGCTCACCAGGAGTAGCGTACGCGGCGGTGGGCAATCGCAGGATCGGTTCGCGCAGCTTGCAGCGGCTCATGCGCATCCCCCGATCGGGGGGATGCGCACGCAGGGCTGCCTGGTCAGGGGGGCTGAGATGTTGGCGGCGGCACGCGACGACTTGCGGCTCGAGCGCATCGTCCCCAGCCTGACCGGCGGGCTGGTCGTGGGCGTGCTGGTGGTGTTCACCTCCATCTCCTACGTGACGCTCGTCTTTTCCGAAGGGCTGACGCCGCATATCGCCACCGGCGTCGGGATCGTGCTGGCCAGCGCGGCCGTGCTGTGCGCCTGTGGTGCGCTCTCCAGCTCCTACCCGGGGACGATCGCCGCCCATTCAGGCCCGCCCATCATCGTCCTCAGCCTGATCTCCACGGGCTTGGCCGCCCGCCTGCAGGGGCGGGTGCCGCCGGCGGAGCTGCTCGCCAGCGTCGTGGCCACCATCGGGGCGGCATCCCTGCTGACGGGGCTGCTGTTCTACGCGATGGGGTACTTCCGCGTGGGCGGCCTGATCCGGTTCATCCCCTACCCGGTGATCGGCGGGGTGGTGGCGAGCGCCGGCTGGCTGCTGATGCGGGGCAGCCTGTTCGTGGCGACCGGCGTCCGTCCCGATTGGGAGGGTGTGCCGCGCCTGTTCGAGCCGGCGACCCTGACCAAGGGGCTGGCGGCCCTGGGGTTCGGCGTGCTGGCCGTCGCCGTGCAACGCCGTTTCAAGCACTACCTCGTCTTCCCCGGACTGATCGTGGCGGCGTTCCTGGCGTTCTACGGCGCGGCGTTCCTGTTGGGCGTGTCCCTCGAACGCCTGCAGGCCGAGGGTTGGCTGCTGGGCGCATTCGCCAGCGGCGGCCTGTGGCACACCCCGGAACCGCTCCTGCTGGCGCGCCTTGACTGGCGGGTGTTGGTCGACGAGATCCCCAATCTGGCCACGTTGATGGTGGTATGCGCGATCACGCTGCTGATGAACGCGAGCGGGGTCGAGCTGATCGTGCGCCGGGACTTCGACCTGAACCGGGAGCTTCGCGCGACCGGTCTCACCAACATGCTGCTGGGCTGGTTCGGCGGCATGGCCGGCACGATCAACCTCAGCCAGACCACGCTGGCCTTCCGGATGGGCGCGGCCGATCGCCTGGCGGGGCTGGTCAGCGCCGGCGTCTGCGTGGCGGTGCTGGTGTTCGGCGGGGCGCTCGTCTCGATCCTGCCGCGCCCGATCATCGCCGGGCTGCTGCTGGCCAATGGCCTGGCGCTGCTGCTGGAGTGGGTCTTCAGCGCGTGGTACAAGCTGCCGCGCTCCGACTACGCCATCGTGCTGCTGATCCTGCTGAGCGTGGCCAGCTTCGGGTATCTCAGCGGCGTCGGCTTCGGCCTCGCCGCCGGAGTGTTCCTGTTCGTGATCAGTTACTCGCGCATCAACGTGGTCAAGCACGCCATCTCCGGCGCCAACATCCACAGCAACATGGACCGGCCGGAGGCCGCGCGGCAGTATCTCAACCGCAGTGGCGACCAGATCTACATCCTCAAGCTGCAGGGCTATCTGTTCTTCGGTACGGCCAACCGCGTGTTCAACCAGGTGCGCCAGCGGCTGGAAGCGGCGGGGCCCGTGCCGATGCGGTGCGCCCTGCTGGACTTCCGGATGGTGACGGGGCTCGATTCCTCCTCGGTGCTGAGCTTCCTCAAGCTGCAGCAGCTCGCCGAGGGCAGGGACGTCCGCATCCTCCTCACCCATCTCCAGCCGCCGGTGGAGTCCATGCTCACCCGGGGCGGTGTGGGCGGCAGGGGCCATCCGGAGGTGCTGCTGTTTCCCGATCTGCACAGCGGCCTGCAGTGGGGCGAGGACCACCTGCTGCGCCTGGTGAACCTGAGCGGCAGCGCCGCTGAGCCCGTCCCGGTCGAGTCGTACCTGCGGCGGGCACTCGACGGCCGGCTCGACCCCGGGGGGTTCCTCGATTTCCTCGAGCGCATCGAACTGGCCGCCGGCGCTGCGCTGATCGCCCAGGGCACGCCATCCAAGGATCTGTTCTACATCGAGGCGGGCCGCTTCCGCGTGGAGCTCGCCCTGAACGATGGCCAGCACGTGCTGATCCGCACCCTGGGCACCGGCACGTTCGTGGGGGAGGTGGCCTTCTACATGGGGGCGCAGCGCTCGGCATCGGTCATCGCCGAACAGGACGCGATCGTGTACCGGCTGTCGGTCGATCGGCTGGCTGACATGGTGCGGGAGCGCCCGGAGCTGGCCGCGGGGCTTCACGAGCTGATCGCCCGCATTCTGGCGGAACGGCTGGCCGATACCAACCGCCTGCTGCAGGAGGTGATCGACTGAGCCGCCCCGCGCTCCCCGGGAGTCCGCGGCGGCTCCGCCTGGCCAGTGGCCTGCCGCAGGCCGCCGCGCGGCTCCCTGCCGGCCAATGGCTGTTGACTTGCGGCCCGGTTCGCAATAGGGAGATAGGGGCCGTGTGTGCCGATTTCCAGGGTCACGACAGCCCGCGACCCGTGGGGGCTTCTCAACATGCGCCGGCCAAGTGTGCCGGAAGCGGTGGCGAATACGCCGTGAGCAGCGGACTGCCGATCGGCGCCCGCTCCGCCCGTGCTTCGAGCGGGGCGGGGTGCGCAGCGCGCGGGCAGCGATCCCTGCGCCTCACCAGGCTGACGACGGGGCGATACGAACCGGCGCCGCTCCAGTCCCGGCTCTCCGGTCTGCCCCGTTACCGTTTCGACCCATGACCAAGGAGGAAGACATGCGCAGCGCAATGGATTCAACCCGCCTGCGGCTCCCGGCGAGCCTGCGAGGGGTACTCGCCATCGGCTTGGCCTTGGCCGTGGGCGGGGCCATCCTGGGCGTGCCCGCCGGGAGCGTGCTGGCGCAGAACCGCTCGATCACGATCGTGCTCATCGAGGAGCCGAACTTGCTCGACCCGTGCATGTCGTCACAATCGGCGGTGGGGCGGGTGGTCAAGCAGAACATCGCCGAGACGCTCACGTTCATCGATCCGAAGGACGGCAGCGTCACGCCTCGGCTGGCCACGTCGTGGGAGAAGGTGGATGAATCCACGTGGCGGTTCAAGCTGCGGCGGGGCGTCAAGTATCAGGACGGGACGCCCTTCAACGCCCAGGCCGCGGTGGACAGCATCAACCGCATCATGTCACCGATTCTGGATTGCGGGATCCGCAGCCAGTTCTTCGCCGGCGTCAAGCTGACGCCGCGTGCCCTGGACGAGCTGACGCTCCAAATCAAGGCGGACAGGCCCGTGCCCATCCTGCCGACGACCATCGGCACGCTGACGGTGTACAAGCCGAAGACCGACGCGAAGACCTTCGACCGCAATCCGATCGGCACCGGCCCGTACCGACTCGTCCGCTGGACGGTGGGGCAGGAGATCATCCTGGAACGCAACGAGAATTACTGGGGCACGAAACCGCCGGTGCAACGCGCCCGCTACATCTGGCGCAGCGAATCGGCCGTGCGCACCGCGATGGTCAAGACCGGCGAGGCGGACATCTCCCCCACCATCACGGTGCAGGATGCGAACGACCCGACACTGGACTTCAGCTACCCGAACGCAGAGACGACGCGGCTCAAGCTCGACGTGAGCCAACCGCCACTGAACGACCGCCGCGTGCGCATCGCCCTGAATCTCGCGATCGACCGGGAAGCGATCAGGGGCAGCATCCTGAGCAAGGATGTCATTCCGGCCACCCAGCTCATCTTTCCCAGCATCAACGGACACAACCCCGATCTCAAGGTGTGGCCTTACGACCCCGAACGGGCGAAGCGACTCCTGGCCGAAGCGCGCCGCGATGGCGTGCCCGTCGACAGCACGTTCTACCTGGTCGGGCGCACGGAAATCCACCCGGGCGTCACCGAGGTGATGCAGGCGATCCAGGCCATGTTCACGGCGGTGGGGCTCAAGACCGAGCTGACGATGCTCGAGGTCTCCCAGTGGCTGAAGTACAACCGCAAGCCCTTCGCCACGCCGCGCCGGGCAACGGTGCTGCACAACATGCACGACAACGACAAGGGCGACGCACAGTTTACCACCTTCGCCAATTACCACTCGAAAGGGTCCAACTCCTATCTCACCGACACCGAGCTGGACGGCTTGATCGAGAAGGCGGTGGCGACGAGCGGGCCCGAGCGGCGCCGACTGTTTCAGACGGCCTTCAAGCGCATCAACGAGGATTTCGTCTATGAGATTCCATTGTTCCACATGGTCGGCTACACGCGCGTCGCCAAGCACCTGAAGTACCAACCCAGCATCTCCTCCAACAGCGAGATCCGCATCGAAGATATCTCCTTCCGGTAGGATGGAGCAGCTTGCAGCCTCGGGGGCGCCGAGCGGAGAAAGCCGGGCGCCCCCGGGCGGGCGCGACCCGGCCGGAGCGCCGGGGGAATCGCCGGGAGGGTGTGACGATCGCGAGTGACCTGGCGTGATCGCCAGGGCGGGTTCCCTGCCGCCAGCGGCTCGCTGGGCACGGGCCGGTTCGGCCTCATGACCGGAACGACCTGGGTGCACGGGGTTCACCCTTTTCACCAGACGAGGCAAGCTTGGGCCAATTCCTGAGCCGTCGCGCCCTGCAGAGCGTCTTTTCGCTGTTCGGCCTGATCGTGCTGGTGTTCTTTCTGGTGCGGCTGACCGGCGACCCGGCCGTGCTGTTTCTGCCGATCAACGCCTCCGAGGAGGAGGTGCGGGATTTCACGGTAAAGCACGGTTACGACAAGCCGATCTACGTCCAGTTCCTCAAGTTTCTGGAAAAAGCCGTGCGGCTGGACTTCGGCACGTCGATCCGCCGCAATGTCCCGGCGGTGGAGGCCGTCTTCGAGGCGTACCCGTTTTCGCTGCGGCTGGCTGCGGTGACCATGCTGCTTTCGATCGTGATTGCGCTGGTGGTGGGGTCGCTCGCGGCCTACAAGCCCAACTCGCTGTTCGACCGGCTGGCGAGCGTGCTCTCGCTGATGGGTGCGAGCACACCGGGGTTCTGGATCGCCATCATGGGAATTCTCGTGTTCGCCGTCCAGTTGCGCTGGCTGCCCACCTCGGGTGTCGGGGGCGTGCCGTATTGGATCATGCCCATCGCGACGCTGGCCTTGCGACCGACCGGAGTCATGGTGCAGGTGCTGCGGGGCAACATGGTCGCCACGATGAGCACGGCGTTCATCACCACCGCGCGGGCCAAGGGCCTGCCGGAGCGCTCGGTGGTGTTCGTGCACGCGCTGCGGAATTCGTTGATCTCGCTCGTGACGGTGGCGGGGGACCAGGCGGTGGGCCTGGTCAACGGCGCGGTCGTGATCGAAACCGTGTTCGGCTGGCCGGGCATCGGCAAGCTGATGATCGATGCCATCCTCCAGCGCGACTTCGCGCTCGTCGAGACCGCCGTGATGGTCACGGCGCTCGCCATCTTCGCCCTCAACATCGTGATCGATCTGATCTACGCGTACCTGGATCCGCGCATCCGGCTGGCCTGATGCGCCGCGGTGCGTAAGCGCCGCCACGAGCGGGCGCGATGGGGCAAGGCCCGCCCGCCCGGGCTCGCCGAGCCATCCCCGGCGCCCAACGAGTCCTCCCAGCCCCCGACGACATGGACATGATGGAACAAGTCAGCGCGAAAGTGGACTCGCCCTTGCCTGCCGCCGCGACAGGGCACGCGCGGCTCCAGGCGCTCGGCAGGCTGGCCGCCCTGCTGGTGCGGGATCGGTTCGCCCTGGTGGCGTTCCTGGTGCTGGTCGTGGTGATCGGGCTGGCGGTGTTCGGCGCGCCGGCGCTCAAGCAGATGGCGACCCAGATCAACCTGCGCGGCCGCAACCTGGCGCCCTTCACGCTGGACAACGGATTCTTCTACGTGCTCGGCGCCGATATCCTGGGCCGGAGCATGGTCGCCCGGCTCATCCTGGCCTCGGGCACGACCCTGGCCATCGCGGTATCCGCCGTCACGATCTCCCTGCTGACCGGCACGCTGCTGGGGTTGTACGCGGGGTATTCCTCCGGCTGGAGCAGCATGGTGATCATGCGCATCACCGACACCGTGATGAGCTTCCCTTCGCTGCTGATGGCCGTGATCGTGCTCTACCTGCTGCGCCCCAACGCGCTCAACGTGGTGCTGGTGCTGGCGATCACCCGCATGCCGGTCTACATCCGCGTCACGCGCGCCGAGGTGCTGGAGGTGCGCGAGCGCACGTTCGTCGAGGCCGCCCAGGCTGCCGGGGCCTCCGACCTGCGGGTGGTGGGCGTGCACATTCTCCCGGTGGTGCTGCCGACCCTGCTCACGGTAGCGACGCTGGATTTCGCCAACGTCATGCTGAACGAGTCGGCGCTGAGCTTCCTCGGGATCGGCGTGCAGCCGCCGGATGTCACCTGGGGGCTGATGGTGGCCGAAGGGCGCAACTACCTGAGCTCGGCCTGGTGGCTGGCGGCGTTCCCGGGTCTGGCGATCATGATCACCACCCTGGCCGCGAACCTGCTCTCCAACTTCATGCGCTTCGCCACCGATCCGGTGTTGCGCACCCGCCTGGAATCGCGCCCGCCGCCCTAGGCCCCGGCGCCGCACTTCGCGTGGTTCCGACTCCGGATCGACGGACTTGCCACCCAAGCCGTGAGGGGCTCCGCTCCCGATGCCCCCGCCGGGGCCGAGGGCGGCGGCCCCCCATGGGAGCCTGCTGCGCACCCGCCGGGAAGTAATACCAAAACGCATTCAAAGGTGAACAATAGCCGTGTGCCTGAGGAGCCCTGCGGAGCAGGGCGTCTCGAAGGCCACGGCCCGTCCCCCGCGCCCTTCGAGACGCGCTCCGCTTTGCTCCGCGCTCCTCAGGGACG
>JACQKK010000097.1 GCA_016204605.1 Candidatus Lambdaproteobacteria bacterium | reverse complement strand
GCTGAGCAGCGACATGGACAACACCGATAAGGTGGTGAGCTTCATCGCCGACTGCCACGACATGGGCGTGCCCGTGCTGCCGCCCGACATCAACCACAGCGGCCGCGACTTCACCATCGACCGCAGCCAGGGCCGGGCCGCCGTGCGCTTCGGGCTCAACGCCGTCAAGAACGTCGGCGCCAACGCTGTGGGCGTGATCCTGGCGGCGCGAGAGGCGCAGCCCGGCCGGCGCTTCGCCGAGCTGGCGGCGTTCCTCAAGAGCGTGGACCTGCACCGCGTCAACAAGCGCGTGATCGAGGCCCTGGTCAAGTGCGGCGGCTTCGATTCGCTGGAGCCCTCCCGGGCGCGCCTGCTGGCCGGGCTCGACGAGCTGGTGGCGCTCGGGCTCAGCTACCGCGCCAGCCAGACGGAGGGGCAGGCCACGCTGTTCGACCTGCTGGGCAGCGAGGAGGCGGCCAAGGCCGATCTCCAGGTGCGCCTGCCCGAGGTGGCGCCGTTCTCCTTCAGGCAGCGTCTCAAGATCGAGAAGGAGGTGCTCGGCTTCTACATCACCGGCCACCCGCTCGACCGCTACCGCACCGAGCTGGCGGAGATCGCGCTCTCCACCCACGACGTGCGCGAGGGCGAGGCGGCGGGCGAGGGCCACGAGGTCACGCTGGCCGGCGTGGTGGCCGCGCTGACGGTGCGGCTCAACCAGAAGGCGGAGAAGTGGGCCATCGTGCGGCTCGAGGACCTGCGCGGTTCGATCGAGGTGCTGCTCTACAACCGCGCGTACGCCCAGTTCGGCCCGTTGCTGCAGCTCGACGAGCCGCTGCTGGTGCGGGGCACCGTCAGGGCCCGCGGCGAGCAGGAGCTGAACGTGGTGGCCGATCAGGTGACGTCGCTCAGCCAGGTGCGCACCGAGCAGGCCCGGCGGCTGGTGCTCGGCGTGGAGGGGCCGCTCGCGGAGGATGCGCTGCGCAAGCTGAACGGCGTGCTCGCCAAGGCGCCGGGGGAGTGCCGCGTGGCCTTCGACGTGCGCACGGCCAACGGCTGGCGCGTCGAGATCGACTCGGGGCTGAGCTTCCGCCCCGACGAGCCTGCCATGGAAGAGCTCGAGGACGTGCTGCGCCAGGTGCCGTTCCGCTTCGAGTACGCGAAGGAGGGCCTGCTCGCGCGTGACGGCGCCGGCGGCTCCTCCGGCTCCGGCAACGGCCACCGCAACGGCAGCCGCGGCGGCAACGGCAACAAGGCCGGCAATGGCGCCAAATCGGCCAACGGCACAAGGCCCGCGGGCGCCGGCGGCTCAGCCGGCAATTCAGCCGGCTCAGGCAACCGCCACGCCGCCGCGCCGGCCCAGGGCGCGGCCGGCCCGCACACAGCCGGCCCGCGCGCTGGGCTGGGCACAGCCCGCGGATGACCGCTCTCCCCGCGCGTTCCCCATCCTGACCCGGAGCACCCGTTGCTCGAGCCGTGGGAGTATGCGCTGGTCTCGGGGGTGGCGGTGTTCGGCTCGTTCCTGGGCGCCGTGGCGGGGTTCGGGCAGGGCGCGATCCTGCTGCCGATCCTGGTGTACAAGTTCGGCATCCGCGAGGGCACGATGGTGATGGTCGTCGCCGCGCTGGTGGGCAACAGCAGCCGGGTCTGGTTCAACCGGCGCGAGGTGGCCTGGCCCGTGGCGGGCTGGTACCTGCTGGGCGCCTTGCCGCTGACGGTGGCGGGCGCGTTCGTGTTCGTCAAGGCGCCGGCCGGCTTCCTCACGCGACTGTTGGGCGCGTTCATGGTCGGCATCCTGATCTGGCGCCGGCTGCGGGCGCGACCGCCCCGACCGCACGCCGTGCAGTGGTTCCTGCCGCTCGGCGCGATCTTCGGCCTGCTGGGGGGGATGGTGCAGGGGATCGGGCCGCTGATCGCGCCGTTCTTCCTCGCCTTCGGGCTGATCCGCGGGGCGTACATCGCCACAGACTCCATCACCAGCGTCGCCATGAGCCTGGTCAAGCTCACCGTCTTCGGCAGCAACGGCCTGCTGACGGCCCGGGTGCTCACGATGGCGCTGATCCTCACGCCGAGCGTGGTCGCGGGAGCGTACCTCGGCAAGCGGTTCGTGGACCGGCTGCCGGAGCGGGTGTTCGTCGCCATCATCGAGGTCACCCTGCTCATCGCGGGGGTGGGGTTCCTGCTCCGCGCATGAGGCGAGGGCGGGGGGCGCGGCGGAGCACATCACCGGCCCGGCCCGCGCCACGCGAAAGGGGAAGCGTGATCGACCTGTGGCACTTGCCCGTGCTGATGCTGGCCGCCTACAGCGCTTCGCTGCTGGCGGGGGTGACCGGCTTCGGCGGGGTGTTCATCCTGCTCCCGGCGATGCTGATCTACTACCCGGTGCGCGAGGCGCTGCCGGTGGTGACCATCGCCATGGCGGCGGCGAACCTGCACCGGTTCTGGCTCTACCGGAAACAGGTGCATTACCGCGAGGCGCTGCTGTTCGCGGCGGGCGCCGTGCCGATGGTGGTGGTGGGGGTGCGGGTGTTCGCCGTCACCCCGCCGGGGATCATGATCCGCGTGCTGGGGGTGTTCCTGCTGATCACGGTGGCCCTACGCCGGCTGCCCGCGCTGCGCCACCGCCGGTTCAATCCCCGCTGGTTCTTCCCGCTCGGCGTGGCGTTCGGGTTCGTGACGGGGCTGATCGAGGGCACCGGCCCGCTGGTGGGGCCGTTTCTGCTGGCCTACGGGCTGCTCAAGGGCGCCTTCATCGGTACCATCGGCCTGATCTACGTGGGCATGTACATCCCCAAGCTGCTCACGCTGGGGTTCTCGGGACTGCTGACCCCACCCGTGGTCACGCTGGGGCTGATCTTCGCGCCGTGCATGTTCCTCGGCGTGTGGACGGCCAAGTTCATCGTCGACCGCATCTCCGAGCGCGCGTTCGTGCTGCTGATCGAGGTCGTGATCGCCACCGCCGCCGTGATCCTGATCGTGCGCGGATGACATGCAGCCTCATGACCGCTGTCAGCACCCTCCACCCCTCCCCACCGGGTGGGGCGGCGTGCCTGCAGGGCGGGAAGGGACGCGCGCCGCCGGGCCATGCTTTGACCGGCGCC
This sequence comes from Candidatus Lambdaproteobacteria bacterium, assembly GCA_016204605.1. Classification (GTDB taxonomy): domain Bacteria; phylum SAR324; class SAR324; order SAR324; family JACQKK01; genus JACQKK01. Next base: position 38,954 of record JACQKK010000097.1, on the reverse strand, counting down.
GGGCGTTGCTCTACGATCTTAGCCGCTACCAGCGTCGTTTCCCCTCAGGGGCCAGGCGCAAGGCGGGTGCACCTGCCCGGCGCGGGGCCATGCCCCCCTCGCGCACGGAGCCCGCGACGCTCCGGCCCGCGCCCTCCTGCACCGCCTGCCGAGGATTCTTCCGCCATGCCAGCTTCCGAGCCCCGCCGCCGCAGTGTGGTCATCGACGGCGTCGAGCTGCAGCTCGCCCATCCCGACGAGTTCCAGGTGCACTGGGTGGGGCAGGAGGAGCTGGTGAAGCAGCTCCGGGCCGCGTGGCTGGTGGTGGATGCGCAGGACCTGCCCATGCACCCGCGCCTGCTGGGCAAGCCGGGGGTCGGCAAGACCTCGCTCGCCTATGCCACGGCGCGGGCGCTCGGGCGCGACGTGTACCTGTTCCAGGCCACCATGGACACGCGACCCGAGGACCTGATCATCACCCCGGTCATCACGGACCAACAGCGCATCAAGTACGTGGCCAGCCCGCTCGTTACCGCCATGGTCGAGGGCGGCGTGTGCATCCTCGACGAGGGCAACCGCATGGGCGAGAAGTGCTGGGCCTCGCTGGCCCCCCTGCTCGATACGCGCCGCTACGTCGAATCGATCGTGGCCGGGATCAAGGTGCGGGCCCACCCGGACTTCCGCTTCTGCGCCACCATGAACGAAGACGCCAGCACCTTCGAGGTGCCGGAGTACGTCCACTCGCGTCTCCAGCCGCAGATCGTGGTGGACTTCCCCGAGGCCGCCGAGGAGTACCGCATCCTGCGCGACAACCTGCCCTTCTCCGACGAGAAGATCCTCGCCTACGTGGTCGATTTCCTCCAGCGCGCCCACAAGGGCGACGAGCGCTACACCGTGCGCGACGGCATCAACGTCGCCCGCTACGCCCTCAAGCTCATCTCCGCCCACGGCGAGCACCCCCTGCGCGCCTACCACCAGTCCCTGCTGATGGTGCTCGGCGAGGAGGCCGTGCTGTACCTGGAAGGCGGGCCGGGGAAGGGGAAGGGTGTTTGATCGGTGTGGGGCAGGGGATGGGCGGCGCCTCGGCAGTCTGCCGGCCCCCGCAGCCACGCGGGAGCCCGTGCCGTCCCCACCCCTTCCCCTCCCCACCAGGTGGGGAGGGGTGCCCGGCAGGGCGGGGTGGGGAGCCGCCTGACCCACTCACGCCGGCCTGGTGGCCTCGATGGTAGCCGAAACGACGTAGTCCTCGGCCTTGCTGCCCGGCTGCCAGTCGCGGATGAAGGAGCGGCTCTCGTCCTTGGCGCGGATGCGGATGTCGGCGAAGCCGGCTTCGGCGAGGATGGACTCCACCTCGGCCACGGTGATGGCCCCGCCGACGCAGCCGCAGCGCAGGGCGGGGTCGTTGCGCATGGTCGCGGGCAGGGGCGCCCGCGCGACCACGTCGGAGATGGCCAGCCGCCCGCCCGGCCGCAGCACGCGGAAGGATTCGCGGAACACGCTGGGCTTGTCCGGCGAGAGGTTGACCACGCAGTTCGAGATCACCACGTCCACCGAGCCGTCGGCCACCGGCAGGCGCTCGATCTCGCCCAGGCGGAACTCGACGTTGCGCGCGCCGGTCTTCGCGGCGTTCTCCCGCGCGCGGGCCAGCATCTCCGGCGTCATGTCCACACCGATCACCCGGCCCTGCTCTCCCACCTGGGCGGCGGCCAGGAAGCAGTCGATGCCCGCCCCGCTGCCCAGGTCGAGCACGGTCTCGCCGGGCTTCATCTCCGCGAAGGCCGAGGGGTTGCCGCAGCCCATCCCGAGGTTGGCCCCCTCCGGCACCTGCGCCAGCTCGTCGTCGCTGTAGCCCACCCGGCGGGACTTGGCCATGAGGGCGGGGTCGGGCCGGGCATTGCTCTCGGTCGCCGCCTCGCCGCAGCAGGCGCCGCCTGCCTCGGCCGCGGGCGCGCAGCAGCTTTCGGCCAGACGCCGGGCGTACCTGCCCCGCACCTGCTCCCGAATCCGATCCGCATCCGATGGGGTCATGGCCGTGCTCCTCGACTGGTGGGTGCCGCGATGACGCGGCGGGGTTGCCTTACCGTAAGCCGACCACGCGGTTCCGACGCCGTTCGCACCCGGGGGCAACCGCGCTCAGCCCGGCGTGAGCGCGAAGAAGGCGCGCATCGCCTCGACGATGGCGGGGTCGATCCAGCACTTTACCGACTGCCCCTCGCGCTGGGTGCGGATCAGCCCCGCCCGCTGCAGCTCTTTGATATGGTGCGACACGGTCGAGGGCACGATGCCCAGGTCCTTGCCCAGCACGCTCACGCAGGGCCGCATCGCCTCGTCCATGCGCCAGGGGGTGCCGGGGGCGCAGCAGGTCATCAGGCGCCGGAAGATGCGCACCCGGTGCGGGTTCGAGAGCGCCTTGAACGCCGCCGCGTACTCCTCCAGCGTCTGTCCGGCGGCCTGAGTGTGGATTGCAATGTTCGACATAGTTCGAACTATCGCACGGAGGTTTCGCGTGTGTCAAGGGGGACGGGTCAGGGTCATGAAGACATTTGAAGGCGAGGCCCGGCCCGGCGGCCTCACCCTCCCCGACCCTCCCTCTCCTGGAGGAGAGGGAGGGAGTCCCCGATCAGCCACCGGAGCGGATTCGGACGCGCCACCTCTCCCCCCAGGAGAGGGGCGAGCCGCGCCGGCGGCTGAGCGGGGCTCCGCCCGGCCCGCCGCGGGTGCGACCCGCCGGCTGCGGGCCCGTCCGCCCGCGGTGGCGTGCCGATGGCGTTCTCCCTCCCCCCTTGCGGGCTCACTTCCCGACGCATATTGGCAAAGCCAGGAAATCCATGGGTCTGGCGTAGCGGTGGACGAATCGCAACCCGAGCTGAAAGACGCTGTAGACGCGTCGGCTCGGCCGTTCCAGTTCGGTGCGTGCGGCACCGCGGGCGATGCGGACGCCGAGACGAATCAGCAGACTCATGGCGATAGCCATGATCAGCAGGAGCCGCATGGCGTGGTCGGGGTTTCGGATACGGCTATGCGACCACTGGAAGCCCTGGGACTTCTCGTCGCGGAAGCTCTGTTCCTGGCGCATGCGTTTGCGGTAGGGGTTGCACCGGTGCAGGGACGGCGGGAGATCGGTGACCAGCAGCCAGGCCTCCTTGGTACCCGGCTTCCAATACGCCACCAGGTTGGTCGTGCGCCAGCCGGCTTTCTTGAAGACCTGCGCGGTGCCGTACCAGCGGGCCCCCAGCTTCGGAGCCGAATTCCGAACAGCCAGTACGACGTGTCCGACCCGAGCGCGGGTCTGCCCCTGGATGCGCAGCTCATAGTGCCAACCGTGGCCACGACAGAAGTCCACCACCGCGGGCCAAGCCAAGCCGCGGTCGGTCAGCAGGGTCGGCCGCGCACCGGGCGGCAGCAGGCGCGCCACCCGCTCCAGCAGATCCAGCACGATACGGCGCTGGCTCATCGGCAGTTGATGGGGTCGGCGACACCACCACAGCAGCGGAACTGCGCGGCCGCGCACCTGCAAGCTGATCTTCATCGCCCGCAGGTGGTTGTGCTGCGGCGTTTCATCGAGCATCAAGACCGCCTGAACTGCCGAGGCCAGCAGAAGGGCCGCCCAGCGTTTCGCGCAGGCCGCCACATCGATCCTGCCATTCGCCACCAGGCGCTGCCAGCGCCGCTCCTGGCTGGGCGCCTTCGCCCCGTTCAGCCGCACCGCCGCCACCCGCGCCAACCCGCAATGCCCCGCCGCCGCCATCGCCAACACCGCGTCGTTCAACGCCTTGATCTGATGCCCATGCAGCGCGCCGAATGCCTCTTGCATCCAGCCGCGCCAGGGGCCTAATCCGTGCCAGGTCCATCGGTCGCCTCCATGCGCGTGGAGTGTTCACCTACACCATGAAAGCACCGATGGACCATCACGAAAAGAGTTTTTTATCAATCCCTTAAATTTGTCATCTCCGCCTGTCGCTTCCCCAACAGAAACCCGGAAAATGTGTCGGGAAGTGAGCACCTGGTGGGGAGGGGCAGGGGGTGAGGCCGCGCCGGCGGGGAGCCCCGCGCAGCCGTGGCCGCGCGTCGGGGCGCGCGGAAATCGACGTGAAGCGTCGCCGGATTTGGGGTATAGGGGGATGTCTGGCCCGCGCATCTTCCGGCCAATGCAGCGCCGCCGGAAGCGATGGAGCCCGAGACCCGATCACCGCCCGCCGCGAGGGAGCACGCCGCCATGGAACGCGCCGCTGCCAGCGACATCATCGAGACCTGTTGGGGCTATCTCAGCAAGACCTCCGTGGTGAATCCGCGCAGGATTCGCCCCGAGGTGTTCGTCTGGCGGCGCGGCTCGGCGCAGATGGTGCTCCGGGTCAACCCCGAGCTCAGCAACGTGACCTTCTACTCGGTGCTCGTCAGCGACGTGCGGCCCTCCGACGCCCTGTTCCGCCATCTGCTCCAGTACAACGCCTTGCAGCGGCGCGAGGCGATGGGACTCGTCGAGCGCGAGGGCAGGCTCTACGTGGTGATGAAGTACACCCTCGAGCTGGAGCTGGTGACCGCCAGCTCGATCCAGCGCCACGCCTACGCCATGCAGGAAGTGGCGGACCAGCTCGATACCGAGCTCGCCGGCACCTACGGGGGACAGTTGCACTACGAAGACTGGAAGAAGCTCGATCAATCCGGCGTCGATACCCTGCTCGGCAGCCTGTTCGGCTAGGGGCGCCGCCTTTCCCCGGCCTCCCGCAGCGGAGGCGGACGTTGGCACGTCGAGCTGCCGCACCCCCTTCCCCTCTCCGATTCATGGCGTGGGGCCATCCCTGCCGGGGCTTCGCACCCGCCCGATACACCACCGCCGACGCCCGTCTCCATCACCGCTCATCAGCGTTACCCTTCCGCGCTCCGGGAGTTGGCTTGTGCGATGTCACGATTCCCGGCGTCCTCCGGGAACTGCCATGCTCGGATGCGACTTCTCCGTGCGTGTGAGGCTGAGACCCGCACGGTGCGCAGCGTCCGGCGTCCCCGCCCCGTCCTGCGGGCCCGCCTCCCCACCTGGCGGGGAGGGGCAGGGGTGGGGACGCGCACGTCGGAAAGCCCACGTCACGTCTGGTCCGCGCACAACCCGCAGATGAGTCACAGGAGCCAACGCCGCCCATGGGTTGGCGCCCCTGCTCCCTGGCGAGAGGGCGCCAGGGGTGAGGTCGCGGCGGCACCGGCTCGTGCCCGGCCCGAGCGGCTTGCCGTGTGTCAGCCCGCCCGGTCGAGGCGCCGCCGGACGCTTTTCGGTTGCCAGCGGCCGGCGGCACGGGGGAAAGTCAGAGGGAGGGGGCAAGCTGCGCAGAACCGCGACGGGAGGCCGTGCCCGATGGAAACGCTGGTCGTCCGCTTCTCCGAGATCGCGCTGAAGGGCCACAACCGCCGCCAGTTCGAGCGGCGCATGGCGGAGAATCTCGCCTGCCACGTCAAGGCGCTCGGCCCCTACACCGTGACCCGGCAGCACCTGCGGGCGGAGATCAGGGGCGCGGCCGCCCGGGCGCCCGCGGCCCACGCTGCGCCAGGAGCCGCCACTGCGCCTGCGGCAGACCTTGCGCCGGCGGCCGATCTCGTGCGCGGGCTCCCCGGCGTGGCCAACGTAAGCGTGGCCCGCCACGTGGCCCGCGAGCCCGAGCGGCTCGCCGAAGCCGCGCGTAAGCTGGTGGCGGGCGTGCTGGCGCGCCCGGGCGCGCCCGGGCGGCCCCGCACGTTCCGGATCGAGGTGGCGCGCAAGGACAAGCGCTATCCGCTCACGTCGATGCAGCTCGCGGCGGAGCTGGGCGGCGCGGTGCTGGAGGCCTTCCCGGAGCTGAGCGTGAACCTGACGCAACCCGAACTCACGGTGATGGTCGAGATCGGCGCCACCGACGCGCTGCTGTTCGAGGAGAAGATTCCGGGTCCCGGCGGACTGGCGGTGGGGTCGAGCGGGCGCGTGCTGTGCCTGCTCAGCGGCGGCATCGACAGCCCCGTGGCCGCCTACCTGATGATGACGCGCGGCTGCGAGGTGGCCTATCTCTATTTCCACAGCTTCCCGTTCATCGGCGAGCACAGCAAGGAGAAGGTGCTGGACCTGGTGCGGTTCATGGCGCGCTACCAGCCGCGCAGCCGGCTGTTCATCGCGCCGTTCGCCGAGGCGCAGCAGGCCATCCGCGATCTCTGCCCGGAGGCACTGCGCACGGTGCTCTACCGGCGCACCATGAACCGGGTCGCGGTGCGCGTCGCCGAGCGGGCGCGCGCCCAGGCGCTGGTCACCGGCGAGTCGCTCGGCCAGGTGGCCAGCCAGACCCTCGAGAACATCGCCGCCATCCGCGAGACGGCGACCCTGCCCCTCTTCCAGCCGCTGATCGGCCTGAACAAGCAGGAGATCATCGGGCGCGCGCAGCGGATCGGCACCTATCCCATCAGCATCCGGCCCTTCCCGGACTGCTGCACCCTGTTCCAGCCCCGCCACCCGGAGACCCGCGCCCGGCCGGAGCAGGTGCGCGAGGCGGAAGCGAAGCTGCCCCTCGCCGCGCTGGTGGAGCAGTGCCTGGCCGGACTGGAGACGATCGAGCATGGGCCCGAATACTACCCCGCCCACTGGTAGCCTCGGCCCCGGCCGGCGGCTGGTGCTCACCCCGGAGCGGATGGGCGCGGAGGGCAGGGCCGTCGCCCGCCACGAAGGGCTGGCGGTGCTGGTGGCCCGCGGCCTGCCCGGCGAGCGCAGCGAGGTCGAGCTGGACCGCGTCTACCCGCGCTATGCGCTGGCCCACGTCGTGCGGGCGCTCGAGCCCGCTCTCGACCGCGTCGAGCCGGCCTGCCCCCACTTCGCCGAGTGCGGCGGCTGCGACTGGCAGCATCTCGCCTACAGCGCCCAGCTCGCCGCCAAGCGCGCCGTGGCCGAGGAGCAGTTGCGGCGGATCGGCAAGCTGGAGCCGCCGCCCGGGTGGGAGCTCGTCCCCGGCCCGGCCCCGCTCGAATACCGCGACCGGCTGGACTTCGCGCTGGCGCCGACGCCGCAAGGGCTCGCCCCCGCCTTCCACGGCTGGCTGGGCGCGGAGCCGGTGCCGATCGCCCGCTGCCGGCTGGCGCCGGCGGCGCTCAGCCGCGCCGCCACGGCCGTGGCCGCGTTTCTCGCGCAAGGGGTTTCAGGCGGGGCGGACGGGCTGGCGCGGCGCGTGACCATCCAGGGCCATGCGGCCGATGGCGCGCCCGGCGCGGACGTCGCCCGCCTGGCCGTGACCCTGCACGCGCCGGACGCGCGCGCGGCCAAGGCCCTGCTGGCCCTGCGCGCCCCCCTGCTGGCGCACCTGAGCGGCGCCTGCCCGGAAGTGGCCCAGGTGGCCATCGAGGCGCCGGGGCCGGCGGGGCGCGGCTCCCGCCTGACACCGCTTCTCGGCGAGCCGCTGCTCGCCAAGCGCGTCGGCGCGTGGCGCTACCGCGTCCACCCGGAGGGATTCTTTCAGGTCAACCTGCCCCAGGCCGCGGCCATGGTCGATCACGTGACGGCGCTGCTGGGAAGTGCCGCGCCCGCGGCCGGCGCCGGGAACGACGCCCCCCCGCCGCTGCTGCTGGAGCTGTACTGCGGCGTGGGGCTGTTCTCGCTGCCCCTGGCGGCCCGAGGCTGGCGCGTGGTCGGCGCGGAGCGGGAGCGGGAGGCCGTGCGGGCGGCGCGCCGGAACGCCCGCGCCGCCGGGCTGCCCTGCCGCTTCGAGAGCGTGGACCTCGATCAGCCGGGGGCGCTGGCCGGCTTGGTCGCGCGCCACGGCGCGCCGGCGGCGGTGCTGGTCGATCCGCCCCGGCGCGGCCTCTCCGCGCGGCTGGCCGAGGCGCTGCTGGCCCTGCGGCCTGCGCGGCTGGTGTACGTCTCCTGCGATCCGGCCACGCTGGCCCGCGACGCGGCCCGCCTGGGCGCCGGCTACGATCTCACGGCGCTGCGCGGGTTCGACCAGTTCTGCCAGACCCACCACCTGGAGCTGGTGGCCGAGTTCACGCCTCGTCCAGGATGACCTCCCAGGTCTCCAGGTGGGGATGGCCGGCCAGGATGCCCTCCGGCAGGCGCTGCCCATGGGCCTTGCGGAACCCCTCCGAGGTCGTCCAGGCCCGGAAGGCCGCCTCGCTCTCCCACTCCGCGTACGAGCTGTAGTGGGTCTCGTCGAGCTTCAGCAGCCGGAAGCGGACGAACCCGGGCGAATCCTTCAGGTACGAGCTGCGCCCGCGCCAGCGGGTCTCGAACTCGGCGCCGCGCCCCTCGGCGATGGTGAAGCGGTTCATGGCGATGAACATGCAGGCGGCTCTAGTCGATGGCGGATGGGACGCTGGCGCCGAGTCCGCCGGCTGAATGCGCATGGCTTGGGGGTCGGAACAGCCGCTACCCGGCAGCCTTCCTGGCGACGAGCGGGCGTACGCGGAGGCGGGTGCGATCCTTCCGTGCGCGCCACAGGTCGTGGGCGTGCTGCAGGTTGAGCCACGACTCGGGGCTCGTGCGGAAAGCGGCCGCCAATCGCCGTGCCATGTCCAGGCTCAACCGGGTATGCCCGTTGACGAACTGCGACAGGGCGGTGCGCGACACACCGATCGCGCGGGCCGTCTCCGCCACGGTGAGCCCGAGGGGTTCCAGACAGAGATCGCGCAGCACCTCGCCGGGGTGCGGCGGGTTGTGCATGCGGAGCGGGGCCGGCTCAGTGGTATTGGACGTAGTCGACTTCCCAGCCATGGCCTTCCTCGAAGCGGAATGTGACGCGCCACGGGCCATTGACGCTGACGGCCCGGCGGCCCTCCAGGTCGCCGTGCAAAGCGTGCAACCGCAGCCCGGGCAGCGCGAGGTCCTGCAACGCGATCGCCGTATGCAACCTGCCCAGGATCGTGCGCAGACGCTTGACGTGCGCGGGCTGAACGCCCGCGTGGCTGCCCTGCTCGAAGAACCGCCGCAGCCCCTTGTGCGCAAACGACCGGATCATGCGTTAAGTCCCGCGTAACAGCATAGCGCTGGAGCCCATGGGGTCGCAAGCCCGCGGTCACCCCATCCCCTGGGCGGGCTTGCCGTCGGCGCCCGGGAGCAGCGCCAGCGAGCGCGGCTGCCGCTCGACGTGGTAGGCGAGGTACACGCCCAGCCCGCGGGCCAGCTCCGCCAGGGCGCCCTGGGTGGGGCGCAGCCCCTTGCGCCGGGCGGGATCGCTCCAGGCGGTCACGAAGGCGAGGGTGCCGGGCGAGAACGCGGGACCCGAGCCCCGGCACTCGGGGCAGCGCAAGCCGCCCTCCCGGGCATCCAGCGCCAGGGGCTGCGCGAACAGCGGGCGCGGCGGGCCGGAGCCCTCGTCGAGGAGCGCCCGGCCGCACGCGCAGCAGCGCCCCCACTCGGGCAGGAGCCCCAGGCACGCCAGCAGCTCCAGCTCGTAGGCCAGCCGGGCCGCGGCCAGCGCCTGGGCGCTTCCGGCGGCGCAGACGGCCTCGATGCCGCCCGCCAGCAGCAGGAAGAAGCGCTCGGCCTCGGCGGCGGGGACGGGGCACAGCGTCAGCCACTCCGCGAAATAGGCCGCGTAGAGGTACTTGGCGTAGTCCTGCTCGAGGAAGAGGTAGGGCGGCTGGGGGTCGCACTTGCGGATGCTGACCAGCTCCGTGCCCCGGCTCTCCACGTAGTGGATCACGCCGCGCGTGCAGGGCTCGTAGCTGCCCACGCCGCGCCCCGTGAGCTTCTGCGCGCCCCGGGCGATGCCCGCGAGCCGCCCCCGGTCGCGCGCCAGGAAGCTCACCAGCCGGTCCCGCTCCCTGTACGGGCGCTGGGCCAGGACGATGCATTCGGAGGAGAAGGGCTTCATCGGCTCAGTCCCCACGGAGGCGGCGGCGCGCCATTGATTCTTCCGCGCAGCGCGGCATAATGCGAAAAACTCCGGCGGAGAGAACCATGGCCGACAGGGACGGGGACGGGTACAGGGTCAGAGGGCACGATCTCGCGCACGTGCGGAATTACAGCGAGCTGCGGGTGATCGAGGCGCTGCGCGAGGCGCTGCCCCGGCAGGCGGGCTTCTGTGGCTGCACGCTCTGCGTCCAGGACGTGTACGCACTGACCATGAACCGCATCCCCGCCCACTACATCCAGAGCGGCGCGATCCTGCTCCATCCCGAGGCCACCAGCCGCGACGACATCGAGTCGTACCTGCGCGACGCCTTCGAGCGGGTGCGCGCCCACCCCAAGCATCCGCGCTGAGCGTCCCCCCGCGACCTCATACAACATCGAGCCCTCTGCAAAACCCCTCGGCTTTGGCAACCACCGCGGCGTCACCCACCCTGGCCCTCCCCCTCCGTTGCCGGAGCGGGAGGGAGCCCCGTATCGGCCGCCAGCGTGGACGAGCGCCGCTTTCCCCCTCTCCACTTTGTGGGGAGGGGCAGGGGTAGGGACGCGGGGGGAGACCTCACCCACCCTGGCCCTCCCCCTCCGTTGCCGGAGCGGGGCGGGAGCCCCGTATCGGCCGCCAGCGCGGACGGGCGCCGCTTTCCCCCTCTCCACCAGGTGGGGAGGGGCAGGGGTGGGGACGCGCGGCCAAGCCTCCCGTTCAGCGGATTCGCAGAGGTCGCCAGTCGGTATCACGCCACGCCCAGATCCTTCTGCTTGAGGTAGGTGATCGCGTCGCGCAGCTCGGCGGCGCGCTCGAAGTCGAGCGCCTTGGCCGCCGCGACCATCTCCTTCTCCAGCCGCTTGATCTGGCGGGGCAGGTCGGCTTCGACCGGGATCGCCTGGCGCCCTTCGGCCACGCGCTTGTCGGCGGCCTCCGTATACAGCGAAGCCGCCACGGCCTTGACGATCTGGCGGGGCGTGATGCCGTGCTCCGTGTTGAAGGCATGCTGGAGCGCGCGCCGGCGGCGGGTCTCCTCCAGCACCCCCCGGATCGAATCGGTCAGCTTCTCGGCGTAGAAGATCACCCGGCCGCTGGGGTTGCGCGCGGCCCGGCCGCAGGTCTGGATCAGCGAGCGGTACGAGCGCAGGTAGCCCTCCTTGTCCGCATCCAGCACGGCGACCAGCGCCACCTCGGGCAGGTCCAGCCCTTCGCGCAGCAGGTTGATGCCGATCAGCACGTCGAAGCGCCCCAGCCGCAGGTCGCGCACGATCTCGGCGCGTTCGAGGGTGTCGATCTCGGAGTGCATGTAGCGCACGCGCACGCCCAGGTCTTCGTAGTACTTGGTGAGGTCTTCGGACATGCGCTTGGTGAGCGTGGTGACGAGCACGCGGAAGCCCTCGGCGGCGCTGCGCCGGATCTCGGCCAGCAGGTCATCGACCTGGCCGCTGACCGGGCGCACCTCGATCTCCGGGTCCAGCAGGCCGGTGGGGCGGATGATGAGCTCGACCAGCTCCCCGCCCGCCTTCTCGATCTCGTATGGCCCGGGCGTGGCCGACAGATACACCACCTGCCTGGTGATGGCCTCGTACTCCTCGAACTTGAGCGGCCGGTTGTCCACCGCGCTCGGCAGCCGGAAGCCGTACTCGACCAGCGTCGACTTGCGGGAGAAGTCGCCCACGGACATCGCCCGCAGTTGGGGGATGGTGACGTGGCTCTCGTCGATGAACAGCAGCGAGTCCTTGGGGAAGTAGTGCATCAGCGTGGGCGGCGCGCTGCCCGGCTCGCGGCGCTGGATGATGCGGCTGTAGTTCTCGATGCCCTTGCAGGTGCCGGTCTCCTCCAGCATCTCCAGGTCGTAGAGGGTGCGCTGCTCCAGCCGCTGCGCCTCGAGCAGCTTGCCGTTGCGGCGCAGCTCCTGCAGGCGCTCGCGCAGCTCGTCGCGGATCAGGCTCACGGTCTGGGGCAGCTCGTCGGCGGGGGCCACGTAGTGGGTGGCCGGGTAGATGGCGATCTTGCTCAGCAGCTCCAGCTTGCGGCCGCGGATGGGGTCGATGCGCGAGAGCGCCTCCACCTCGTCGCCGAACAGCTCGATGCGGATGGCGTCGTCGGCGTCGGCCGGGAACACCTCGATCACGTCGCCGCGCACCCGGAACGTGCCGCGGTGGAAGTCGTAGTCGTTGCGCGTGTACTGGATCTCCACCAGCCGCGCCAGCAGGTGGCCGCGCTCGATGGTGTCGCCCACCTTGAGGTAGATCAGCATGCCCCGGTATGCCTCCGGCGAGCCCAGGCCGTAGATGCACGACACGCTGGCCACGATGATCACGTCCTCCCGCTCCAGCAGGGCGCGGGTGGCGGAGAGCCGCATGCGGTCCAGCTCGTCGTTGATGGTGGCGTCCTTCTCGATGTACAGGTCCGTCGAGGGGACGTATGCCTCGGGCTGGTAGTAATCGTAGTAGCTGACGAAATACTCGACCGCATTGTGCGGGAAGAATGCCTTGAACTCCTGGTAGAGCTGCGCGGCCAGAATCTTGTTGTGGGCGATGACGAGCGTGGGGCGCTGGAGCTGATCGATCATGTTCGCCATCACGTATGTCTTGCCGGAGCCGGTCACGCCCAGCAGCACCGAGTGCGGCCTCCCGGCGCGATAACCCTCCACCAGCCGCTGCACGGCCTCGGGCTGACCGCCCGCCATGCCGTACTCGGACACCAGCTTGAACGGGGGCATCGGCGGCGCGCAATTCGGGGTGCAGCTGCGGTAATCTGTCGACGTGGGCGGCTTGCGCGGAACCAGGGTACCATTGCCGGCGCGGGACAGGAATCCGCGGGGGGCACAGGGGGTGAGGCGGTCTGGCGACCGCCTGTCGGAACGCGAACAGCGGATTCCTCGCTGTCGCTCGAAATGACATGGGCTTGTCACGTCGAGCGACAGCGAGACATCTGCTGTTGGATTTCGGACTGACCCGCTGCCGAAGGCTGCCGGGACTTCAGGTCAATGTGCAACCGGGGGAGCGCATGGTGCGGACGGGAGGGGTGCTGGTCGGTCTGTGTGCGGTGGGGTTTCTGGCGCGCACCTCGTACGCCCTGGCGCGCACGCCGGTGCTGGCGCTGTTCGCGGCCTCGCTGGGGGCTGGGCCCGAGGCGGTGGGGCTGGCGGTGGCCATCTCCACCGTCACGGGCGTTTTCTTCAAGCTGCCGGCCGGGGTCGTCTCCGACGTGATCGGGCGCCGGCGCACGCTGTTCGCGGGGCTGGCGGTGTTCGCGCTGGTGCCGCTGGCGTACCCGTTCGTCGAGTCGTACGCGGCGCTGGTGGTCGTGCGCTTCCTGCACGGCTTCGCCACCGCGATCTATGCGCCGGTGGCCATGGCCGTGGTGATCGGGCTGGCCGGCGCGCGCCGGGCGGAAACGCTCAGCTGGTTCTCCTCCGTCAGCGTCGCCGGCAACCTGGTGGGGGCGCCGCTGGGCGGGCTGATGCTGACCCTGCTGGCGGTCGGGGGTGCCAACCGTATCGGTGACTACCACCTCGTCTACGGCGTCGTCGCGGCGCTGGGGGCGGCGGCGCTGCTGCTCGCCTTGTGGGCGGTGCCGCGCGAGGCCGCGCCCGCCGCGCCCGGGGAGCACGCGCTGGCCGGCGTGCTGCGCCAGTTCCGCACGGGCGCGCGGGAGATCCTGCTGGACCGGCGGGTGCTGGCCACCAGCAACATGGAGGGCATGCAGAACCTCGCCGTGGGCGCGCTGGAGGCGTTCCTGCCGCTCTACGCCGTGCTGGTGGCCGGGCTGACGCCGCTCGAGGCGGGGCTGCTCTGGGGGGTACAGGTGGTGGCGACCGTGAGCGCCAAGCCCTGGCTGGGGCGCTGGTCCGACCGGATCGGGCGGGTGGCGCTGATTTTCTGGGGCATGTTCGCCTGCGCCGTCCCGTTCGCGCTCATCCCCTGGTTCACCGGCTTCCCGGCGCTGCTGGTGCTGGCGGCCACGCTGGGTCTGGGCGTCGCCGTGGTCACCTCCTCCACCGCCGCGCTGGTGGCGGACCTGTGCCAGGAGAGCCAGCTCGGCTCGGCCATGGGCGCCTTCGGCACCATCTTCGACGTGGGCCACGCCGCGGGACCGCTGCTGGCGGGGTTCCTGATCGCCGCCTTCGGCGGCCACGACTACCGGGCGCCCTTCGCCCTGATCGCCGCGATCCTGGTGGTCTCGGCCATTGCGTTCCGCCGGGTGATGGCCCGCGCGCCGGCCGCGCGCCCCGTCGGCGAGCCGACCGGCTGACGCGGTACCTCACCCTCCCCGGCCCTCCCTCTCCGTAAGCGGAGAGGGAGGGGGCGCCATGCTGGCCGCCAGAGCCGATTTGCGGGAATGGCTTCCCCCCTCGCCACTTGGTGGGGAGGGGCAGGGGTGGGGACGCAGAGGGAGAGGTCGCGGCGCTAAAGCGGAATGATGACCACGCTACGGCGGGCGAGATCCTCGTTGCTCTGGATCTGGTTGACCTTCTTGATGCGGGAGGGCTGGGCGCGGAAGCGGGCGCTCAGGCTTTGCAGGGTATCGGCTTCGTGGACCAGGTGCAGCACCCAGTCGCCGCGGGAGGCGTCGGCGGTGCTGCCGATCTGCGAGGGCAGGCGCTGGCGCAGGCCGGACGGCACCCGCAGCACGTAGGGCTTGTCGCCGGGCGGAATCTGACCGCGCAGCAGCTCCGGGTTGAGCTCGATCAGCTCATCGCCCTGCATCCCGATCATCTGGGCCAGGTGGTAGAGGCCGACGCCGGGGGTGACCTTGATCTGCTCGTACTTCATCTCGGGGGCGAAGCGGATGCTGTCGAAGCCGAAGGCGCCGGGGTTCTTGGCGATCAGCACGGCCGCCAGGAACGCGGGCACGTAGCCGCGGGTCTCGTCGGGCAGGTCCAGCGCCCAGAAGTGGTCGGGCTGGTCGGACTTGCGGTTCACCTTCTGCGCCCAGCTCACTGTGCCGGCGCCCGAGTTGTACGCCGCCAGGGCCAGCTCCCAATCGCCGAAGGTCTCATACAGGTGACGCAGGTAGCGGGCGGCCGCCCGCGCGCTTTCGATGGGGTCGCGACGCAGGTCGTACCAGCCGTTGCTGTGCAGGTCGAAGCGGCGCGCGGTCTCCTCGGTGAATTGCCACACGCCCACGGCCTGGGCCGGCGAGACGGCGCGCGGGTTGAAGCCGCTCTCGATGATCGGCAGGAACGCCAGCTCCTCCGGCAGCCCCATCTCCCGGAAGATCTCCCGGTAGGTCTGCAGGTAGCGCGTCGAACGGGAGAGCGAATCCTCGAACCCGCGCCGGCGCTTCTTCTTGTAGAATTCGATGAAGGCCTGGATGCGGTCGATCGCGCTGGGCGGCAGCCGCTTGTGCAGCGCCGCCAGCGAAAACGCGCTCTGCGCCTGGAAGGGCGTCAGGCGGGCTTCATCCGAGTTCTGCAAGACGGCGGGCGGCCGCGTCCCCCCCACCAGCAGCAGGGAGCCCGCCACGAGCACCGCCGCGATCCCCAGCCACTGCACGCTGGGGACGATCAGCCGCGGCCAGACAGACGAAGGCCGGGGGTCGCGCCGCACCACCACCTTTCACCTCCGCATGACAGGATCAGGGAACGAGCGACCGCGGGGTCATCCGATCTGTGAGTGCATCATCGTGTAATCGAACCGGGTGTGGCTTGTCAAGCCTTGCACCGCGCCTCGTGCAGGGGTGCGCACTCGGCCGGAGCGTTACGGGGAGCCGATCCGCGTCTCCCGCACCCGAGCGGGGGCTTCCGCCGCGCGGGGCTCCCAGAAGCCGGGGATGGGCGCCCGGCAACGGGCACATTGGCCCCGCTCCAGCCGCTGGCGCAGCACACGAAAGCCCCTGCGCTCGATCAGCAGCTCGCCGCACTGGGGGCAACGCGTGTTCTCACCGTCGCCGACGCGGCCTGGCAGGTTCCCGGCGTAGACGTAGCGCAGGCCGGCGGCTTGGCCGAACGTGCGGGCGCGCATCAAAGTGGCAACCGGCGTGGCGCCGCGGTCGCTCATGCGGTAATCGGGGTGGAAGGCGGTCACGTGCCAGGGGATGTCGGGCGAAAGCTCGACGAGGAAGCCAGCGATTGCCCGCAGCTCCTCGTCGGAATCGTTGAAGCCCGGCACCACCAGCGTCACGACCTCCACCCAGAACCCGGCGCGCTGGGCGCGGGCGATGCCATCGAGCACGTTCTGCAACGTGCCGCCCAAGGCGCGGTAGCGCTTGTCGTCGAAGCCCTTGAGGTCGATCTTGCACAAGTCCAGCCAGGGCCGCAGGTAGGCGATCACCTCGTCGGTCGAGTTGCCGTTCGAGACGTAGGCGGTGGTGAGCCGCGCCGCGCGGGCCTCGCGGAAGACCTCCACCGCCCACTCGCTGGTGATGAGCGGCTCGTTGTAGGTGCTGGTGACGCTGAGCGCCCCGACATGGCGGGCATGGTCGACGATCGCCCGCGCCTCGATGGGCCGGATGGGCGCCAGGGCCTGCTCGTCGCGCAGCGCCTGGCTCGTCAGCCAGTTCTGGCAGTAGCCGCAGTGGAAGTCGCAGCCGAGCATGCCGAAGGAAGTGGCCATCGAGCCCGGCAGTGCGTGATAAAAAGGCTTCTTCTCGATCGGATCGTCCTGGAGCGCGGCCACGTAGCCCCATGGACCGTACAAGGTGCCGCCGCGGTTGAAGCGCACCTTGCAGATGCCCGCCCGTCCCTCCGGGATCAGGCAGCGGTGGCCGCAGGCGAGGCAGCGCAGCCGGCCCTTGCCCTCGTCGCGGGCCAGCGCCATGGGGGCGGCCCTCGCCTCCAGCGCGGTCTGCAACGTTTCGCGGGCCATGGCGTACCTTCGGGAGGACGAAAGCGAGCAGGAGGAGGTTACGAGACCGCGAGGCCCTCCCCCGGCGCCGCTTCCAGGTCAGGCTTGAAGTCTACCCGCGACGCGCCCAAAAAGCGAAGTGGCTGACCGCGTGATGGCGTATCAGTTCGAAATGAGATGCGGGCGTTGGCGGCCGCACGCGCCCCAGGTACTGTTCGGAAATTCGGTCAGGTAGCGCCGAATGATAGCCAGTTTGAGCATGCCCAGGTAGTTGGTAGCCAGTTTTTCGTAGCGGGTCGCAACCCGGCGGTTTTCTTTGAGCCATCCAATGCTGCGCTCGACGACGTTGCGCTGGCGGTAGGCTTCGCGGTCGAATTTCAAGGGCCGACCCCGATGCCGGGCGCGTTGGTCCGTGCGTTGTGGGATAACAGCTTCAATGCGGTGCTGGCCCATCCCGCCGCGGGGTCGGGCTCGACCCTGCTCGCGGCGGAGCGCACGGCGCGGGTGTTTCGCGGGATCGAGCTCGACACCCGCTACGTGGAGGTGGCGCTCGAGCGCTGGCAGCAGGCCATGGGAGAAGGCGCCGTCATTCCTCCTGTTCCAGCGGCATGACCACCTGCTCGCTTTCGGCAGATTCGGCGGCTGGCGGCTTGCGCTCGGCGGGCGTGGGCGCGGGCAGGTCGGCGGCGGCGAACAGCGGGCCTTTCACCACGGTCCGCAGATGCGCCGCGAGTGCTGGAAACATGGCGAGAGTGGCCTCCAGCACCCACAGCAGGTGCAACAGCTCTTCGGTAAGCTGGGCGCTCCATCGCTCTGGGCGAATCTTGTCCAGGGGGGACGATTTCCTGCCCGCGCCGCTTTTCATGCGGTAGGCGAGCCACGAGTGCACCACCTCAAGCCCGGAGACGCTGAACGCCCACACGTCCGGAGGCACGGGTGCGAACTCGCCCTGACCCACGCGCAGGGTTTGCGTGGGCTCGTCGTACGCGAACTGTTCCGGATACGCCTCGGGCTGTTCCCGCACGGCGACTGTGCACCGAGCGTGGCCCCGCGGCACCGTGCCTGCGCGCGCTCCGTCGGGCACCCAGCGCTCACCGTAAGTATGCAACCACACCAGCCGCCGGCCCAGGGCCACGCCCGCCCGAAACAGCGCCGCGTCCCGCGTGAGCGGAATCCGTGGGCCGGGTATGGTCAGCTCCTCGCTGAACCGGTCCACATAGGTTGGCGTGGCCAGCAGGGCGTACACGTAGGCGAACAGGTCTTCCGCCACCACCGGCGCCCCGTAGCTTTCAACCAGGCGCTCCAGCAGCCCCGCCGTCACATTGGGTTGCGTCGCTGCCGCGTCCCGCCACAAAGGAATCACGTCCTTACCGCCGAACGACCCTCTGAAATGGTGCAGGTCGGGAACGAGATGGGTTGCCACCGCGGCAGGCCCGAGGCCGAGGACTCCTGTCAGGAGGCTCGTGAGGAACACCTGTTGTTCGCTGTGGCAGCGCCAAAGCGCAGGCCGCATGAAATCTCCAAGTCGTCCGTCTGCCAACATCCATTGCCGGTCAAGACTCCGGAACCCATAACGAACAACGGCTTCCGGGTTGTCCTTTTCGCGTGCTTCTACGATAGGAGCCAAGCGTTGCGCTGTTCCAAACAAAGCTGGATAGCTACGGTTGACCTTGCGATCACGTGTCTCGTGGAACAGCGAATGGCGGCCCGTTGGCTTGGCATTCACCATCGTTCGCCAGCGTTGCATTAGGGTCGCTTGGGCTTCTGCGATGACCCAAGTGCGTTTTGCCTCCACCCCGGTGTGCTGCCAGGGGAACAGGTCGGTGAGCAAGGGCCAGTTGAAGTAGTCGCCTTCGCCCTCGGGCAGGAAAGGCTCCTGCCAGCCGCCGTAGCAGTCGCGCCAGGGGAGGCCGCCAAAGCCCGTGACGCCGGCCAGGGCGCCAAGTTTCTCTTCACGGGTGCCGGTGAGCTTCGTGTAGCGCACCGTGGCGGGGGTAGCGGTGTTCGGCGGGCCGTAACGCACGCCCAGGGCGATGGCCACGGGGGTCTGGGTGGCGAACACGTTCTCGGTCTTGCGGGCGCCCAGGTTGTCGCCCTCCAGGTCGATGATCCACAGCTCGTCGAAAGTCTGGCGCATCACCTGCCGCATGCCGACGAATCCCGGCCCGCGCAGGTAGGACGACGCCGTGATGAAGGAGACGATGCCTTTGTCTCCGGTGGTCTCGAAAACCTTCCACAGCGCCCAACGCCAGAAATACACGTAGTCGTTGTACAGGTTCTTCAGGTGCACGCCCTGCCCGGCGGCGCGAGCCGGAGCGAGAAAGTCATCGAGGATCGCGGAAATGCCGTGGTCGGGGTCGCCGTGTCGCACCCAGCCGCCCTTGCGCCGCGCGTCGGGGTCTTCCTGCGGATCGCGCTACTCTCGGTCATAGGGCGGATTGCCCATGCACACCAGCACGCGGGTGTTGCCTTTGACCTCCAACGCCCGGCGGTGCTCTTCGGCAATGGGGCGATGGAACAGGGCCATGATCTGCTGGCCCGGCTCGCGGTACGGGCTTTCCAAGGTGTCCGTCAGATAGACATGGGCGCCCTGCGGCGGCAGGTTGCCCCCGGCGGCGCGCAGCTCTTCGGTCAGCCGCAGGTGGGCCACGGCATAGGGCCCCACCAGCGACTCGAAGGCGTGCAGGTTACGGCCCATGACTGTAGCTCGACCCGCTACCGCGCCCTTGCCATAGTGCTTCCGCACCAAGGCGAGACCGTGCTGCGTGGCCGCGAGGGGGTACGTGCCGGTCCCCGCCGCAGGGTCCAGAAACACCACGCCGTCATCGGCGAATGCCTGTGGCTTGCGGAAGCGCTCCCGCAGCAGTTGCGCAACGAGCATGACCTGCGCCTGGACTACCTGTGCCGGGGTGTAGTACACGCCGCTGTCCTTGCGCAGCTTGGCGTCGTACGCCGCCAGGAAGTCCTCGTAGAAGTACAGCCACAAGTCGCGTTCGCTGCGGCGCAGGGCCTTGGCGTCCACCGCCTGGATGGCGCGCTCCAGCACCTCCGCAGGGGTATCGATCTCGGGGCGCACTTGCGGGTCGCCGAAGACCCGCAATGCCTGGGCCAGCAGCCCATGGCCGCTGGCCAGCGTGTCAGCGGCGGTCGCGGCGCGCAGGTCTCTTGCGCCCTGGAAATGGGCCAATAACAGCGCGTAGGTGAGGGTCTGAGCGTAGGCGTCCGCAAACTGGTCGTCGTCGGCTTGGGGGAAAAGCAGGCGGCGCCAATCTGCCGCCAGGTGCCGCAGGGTGGAGCCTTGGCGTTGCAGGGCATCCCGCACGGTGTTTCGCAGCAGCCGGCACAGCGGAGCCAACAATTCCGCGAGCGCCTTGGGCGTTTCGGGAACAATAGGTTCCCAGGCCAGGAACAGGCGCAGCATGTCAGCCAGCCTGATCGCCTGCTCCGGGGTGAATGCTGCTTCGCCTTCCGCCGTCACGTCGCCGCTGAACCGGACAACCGCACCGGCGCGTTGCCCCGTGCGATAAAGCCCCCACTCATTGCCATCGGTGTAGAGCAGGTTGGGCAGCGCCTGGAACTGACGCCACTGCTCCCGGTCGTGGCCCCGGAAGCGCTCCGGCCGAGCACCATTGCCTGGCGGCTTCAATTCGATGTGCCCACACAGAAGTTGTCTCACGGCCACGCCGGCATCCGGGCGGCCGATGCCGGGCAGCGGCGTTTCCGTGCGCACGACCACCGATGGAAAACCCAGGATAGGGCCAGCCGTCTCCAACAGTGCTTTGATCGGCGCCTTGAGTTGGTCTTCCGGCTGCGCGGTGACCTGGGCGGCGAAGTTCTCCCGCAGGCTGCGGGCGTAGGTTCGGAGGGCTCCCGGGAACCGATGGTCCGCCGCTCGGGCCATGACCAGCCTCGTGTGGGGTCGCGCGGCACTCAGGCAGATGCGTTACGCGGTCGCCTGCAAGCCGTGCGGCACGGGTGCAGTCTGCCAAAGGCGGGAGGGAAGAAGCAAGAAATACGACCTCGCCCGGCTCGCCTACCTCGCCCCCGACATCACCGGCTCCATCCTCGCCGGCAGCCAGCCCCGCTCGTTCTCGCTCAGGAAGCTGCTCCGCGGCATGCCCCTCGCCTGGGCCGACCAGCGCCGGCGCTTCGGCTATGGCTGAGCCCGACGCTTATCCCGCGGTCCGCACCTATCGGGCCAATGGCCGGCGCCCTCCGAGCCAGGACCGGCGGGCATCCGCGGGCCGCGCCGGCACACCTGAAGCGCTTTCGGGACGCGGGAGAAAAGGGGGAAGCCCGGGGCCGGAAACGGCCCACTGCCAGGTCCATTCGTGGGGGAATCCGGCGCAAAGAAATCGGTAAGCCTTTGATCCAAGCCCCAGAAACGGCGAAGTCCCTGAACTCCCACTGGGAGACAGGGACTCGTGAGCGGAGAGAGAGGGATTCGAACCCTCGGTGCAGTGTAACCCGCACAACAGATTAGCAATCTGCCACTTTCGGCCTCTCAGTCATCTCTCCGGAGGGTGGCACTACGGGCAGAGGGGGAGGGATTCGAACCCCCGGAACCTGTGACGGTTCAGCGGTTTTCAAGACCGCCGGTTTCAGCCGCTCACCCACCCCTCCCGACTGCGGACCCATCCGCAGGGCCGTGTGAGCCCTGCCGGGGCGTATGATACGGGTGCGGCCGTGCAGGTGTCAATGCACCCCTCGGGCAGGTAGCGTCTCAATTTGCCGGAAACGTGCAGAGTATCGCGCGGCCTCACCCCGCGCCGCTGGCGCGGCTGATCCTGCTCCCGGGGGAGAGGGGGCGAGCTGCAAGCCGCTGCGTTGGACGATCAGAGGCTCACTCCCTTGCATCTTCAAAACAGGGGGTAGAAGAGTGATGAAGAAAGATCACCGCACGGCAGACTGTTCGCCCCTGGGAGGCGCTCCGCAGGAGAGCGTGGGTCGCCATGCGGTGACCCCGGCGGCCGGCACGGGCCTCGCGCGCTAGAAATAGATGCGGCTGACCTGCTCCGCGACGCAGCAAGGGCGTTTTCCGCCTTCCGATTCCAGCGTGACCTCGCGGACGACCTGGATGTAGTTGTCGCCCTCGGTGACCTCGATCACCTTGGCCGTGCCGCGCACCCGCGCACCGGCCTTGACCGGGGCGGGGAACCGCACCTTGTTCACGCCGTAGTTGACGCCCATCTTGGCGTACTGGCGGAACTTGCGTTCGAGAGCCACGTCTTTCACCACCTGCCCGGCGATGGACATGGTGAGGTAGCCGTGGGCGATGGGACCCCCGAAGGGCGATTCCTTCTTGCAGCGCTCGATATCCACGTGAATCCACTGATGGTCGCCGGTCGTATCGGCGAAATCGTTGATCTGTTTCTGCGTGATCGTGACCCACTCGCTCGCCGGCGAAACCTTGCCGATCAAGCCCTTGATGGCTTGCGTCACTTCGCCCTTGTTCATGGCCGTTCTCCGAATGGTGGGATGGGGCGGCTGGAGCGGGAGCGCCCCTGCCGCCGGGTTGCCTCGCGCAGGCGCCGCGATCAGGGCCGCAGCCTGCCGCGCCGGCCCGTCACCGCGGATTTCTGGTGGTCGACGGCTTCCTTGAACGCCTTCAGCCCCGCGAGGCTCTCGTTGCGCAAGGCGAGCATGATCAGCGCGTCGAAGTGGTCGGACAGATCGCCCGGCATCTGCTGGTAAAGATCGAGCAGGGCGACCGCCTTCCGGCAGTATTCGCGACTGGAACTCCGGATCAGCCTTACCACGTGCCGCAGCTCTTCGAGCTGGTCGGTGTTGAGCGAATCCATCAGATCGACGACTTCGCGGACGGCGGAATTGTGATCCTCCAGCAGCAGCACCGAATTGAAGTACTTCTTCATCTCTTCCGGCGCCTTCTCCTTGTAGGCCGCCAGAATCAGCTCGCGGCTGTCGATCTTCAGTTTCCTGGCATAGTCGAGCAACTGGGCGTCCTTGGGGATGTGGCCGCCCACGACCTTGTTGAACAGATCGTAGGGCACCTTGATGCTGCGCGCGCACTCCTTCACGTCCCTGAAGCCGTTGCGCTCGATGGCTTCGCGCACCATGCACGCCACCGTCTTGGTTTCGTCGCGGTTCGGCACCTTCCTGCTGTTGATCGCCATGAAGGTCTGCTTGGTCCGGAGATCTGCTTGGTCAGTGGCCTCGCGCCCGCGCGCCGGCTCCACGCGCCACCCTTCCCGCCTCCCGCCGCCGCTTGGCCCCCGTGCGGCCGCCGGTTTGAAGTTTTTTCAACGGAAGGCGATCTACATCTGAATTTCTTTCGTTCAAGTGCGGTCACCGCCTGTCTGCGCGCGAGGCGAGCGGGCGCACGGATCAGCGACGGGACGGGCGCCCACCGGCGATACGCCGGAGCCCTTGGCCCGTACCCCGGGGTTGAGAGCGGAAACGTGGACTGCGCCTGCAGCATGGGCCGGCTGCACCCGATTTCCGCGGCAAGCTAGCCTGTGGTTTTTTTCCACGAGATCGGAAGAAAAGCAAGCCTGATCTCAGGCTCCGCCCCGAGAATCGGGGCGCATGGCGGCGGGCCGGGCACCGGGCGGTGTTTCGTCCGCCAAGGATGCGGGTTCCGGCACCCCGGATCGGGCGGCGCCTTTTCACAGGGCACGCGCTTCGATGGCCGGTTGCGGAGGCGATACGGCCTGGACTGCCGGAACGAATCATGGGCTGCGGCGCCGTTTGCTGGAAGCGCGCGGGCCATCAGGGCGGCGCCGCCGGCGCCGGCACGGCTCTCCCGCGCCGCGGGGAGCGGGGGCAGCCGCGCCGGCGGCGGGAATGAGGCCGCGCGATACCCCGCACCCTTCCGGCCGACGGAGCCGCCCATCGAATTGTGCCCAACACAAAAATCGCGTATATGATAGCGTAATGAGGTGTATCAGGCAGGTCGGATCGCATCGGCTTCGCCAGGGAGACTCCGCGAGGAGCGATGTCAACACCGGTTACCTTGAGGACATCGTGGCGATCTGGGACAGGCTGATATCGACCCAGGAAAAGGACGACAAGCGGGCCAAGGAACTCTGGGACCGCGCGCTGAAGTACTTCGATGGCAAGCTATACAATCGGGCGCTGAAAGACCTGCAGGATGCGATCCAGCTCAATCCCGGCCTCCAGAAGGAAGCCGTTGAGCTGATGCAGGCGTTTTCCGGCCAGGGCAGCGAAGAGCAGGCCCTGAGCGTGGGGTTCGCGCTGCTCAAGCTGGACCCGCAGAACGTCGAGCTGATGAACAAGCTCGCCAATGTGCTGCGGAAGATGGGCTCGTACTCGAAGGCGGTGAAGCTTTACACCTATGTGCTGAAGGCCAATCCGCAGATGACGGAGGCCAAGTACAACCTGGCCGCGTGCTCGTTCCGCATCGCGACGGCCGATGGCGAGCTCGTCTCACAGACCCACAAGGCCGAGGCGTACACGCAATTCCGGCGCTACGAGTTTCAGGGGCGGCGCGGCGGCTTCCTGCCCGTGCCGAACCAGACGCTCGATGAGTCGCGCGCATCCAAGTCGGCCAAAGGAGCCAAGGGCAAGGAAGCGGAAGCTCCCGAGGAGGAGCTCTCCGAGGAAGCCAAGGCTCAGCAGATGGAACGCATGATCCAGGAGCTCAAGGGCGATGTGGATGCCGAGCCGGGCAACTGGGAATGCGAGTTCAATCTCGCGCTCCTCTACGACCTGAATCAGTTCGGCGAACTCGCGATCCAGCACTACCGGGCCGCGCTGGAGATCGATCCGGAGCAGCGCCTGCCGCCCAACAACCTGGCGGTGGCGTTGATGCTCCACAAGTCCGAGTTCCAGGAGGCGGAGGGGCTGCTGCTGAAGAATCTCGAACGGCACCGCTTCGACCGCACCACCGTGCTCAATCTCGGGCTGCTCTACCGCCAGCAGAAGAAAGCGTTCCAGACGCTCAAGTTCTTCGTGTACCTGGGCGATCTGCTCTCGAAATCGCTGTGGGACTTCGAGACCGCCAAGGTCGAGGCCCACGCCCAGGAAATCTTCGAGCGCCGCAAGTACATCGAGGCCATTCCGGTCTTCGAAAACCTCGCCTATGAGAAGCAGGTGCCGTTCTGGCTGGAGAAGCTGGCCGTGATGTACTTCAACCAGAAGAACGAAGAGAAATACGTGCATGCCCTGAAGCGTCTCCTCAAGATCAATCCCGACCACGAGGAGGCCCACACCAAGCTCGCGGAGGCGGCCGCCAACTACGAGACCGAAGCCCACCAGCGGCTGGAGAAGGGCAGCCGCAGCATGGCGATCCAGATGCTGCTCAAGGCCGTGCAGATCGAGGAAAAGCCGGAACGCTGGGTCGAGCTGGCCGAGTGGTACGAGGAGGAGGGAGAGGAGATTCTCGCCGGCAACGCCCTCAAGCGATGGAAGCAGCTCACCGGGGGCGATCTCGGGCCGGCGGAGGCTCCTCCCGCCACGCAGCAGACCGCCTGAGCCGACCCGTGCCGCAGAAGCGCATGCCGCTCGGCGCACGAGGGTCTCCGCGCTCGGGTGTCATTCCCCCGCAGGTTCGTATTGGCGTCGCACACCAGCCCCGCCGGTCGTCCGATCGGAGGGCGGCGCGTTCCGCACACTCCCGTCTGAGCGCCGCGGCCGGCCGCCGGCCCCTCGCCTGCGCCGGAACGCGCGGGCTCCCGCTTCGCCGGGGCGCGGGCCGCGCCATCGCCGGGCTGCTCCTGCTGCTGCTCCTCGCCGGCGGACGGGCGGCGGGGGCAGTCCCCCCCGAATGCGCCACGCCGAAGCCGGGCGCCGACCTGACGCGATGCAGCTTCGCCGGGGCGAAGCTGCCCGGGGTGGACCTGCGCCGAGCCGACCTGCGCGGGGTGGATTTCCAGCAGGCCGAACTCACCGGCGCGAACCTGACCGGCGCGCTGGCCGACGGCGCGAACTTCAGCGCCGCGAATCTCACGCAGGCCCGCCTGCAGGGGCGCTTCCACCATGCCCAGTTCCGCGGCACGCAGCTCGCCCGCGCCCAGGCCGGCGGGGGCCTGTTCTACCGCGCCGACTTCACGGGCGCCCAGGCCCGGGGCGCTCAGTTCGATCGGGCCAGCCTGCTCGAGGCGCGCCTGGAAACCGCGGTGTTCCAGAACGCCTCGCTGCGGCTGGCGAACCTCTCCGGCGTGCAGGCGACTGGCGCCGATTTCGGCGGGGCGGAGCTCTCCCGGGCTTACCTGGTCAACGGCCGGTTCGTGCAGGCGCGCCTGGAGGGTGCGGTGCTGCTGGAGACCAACCTGGCCCGGGCCGACCTGGAGGGCGCCCTGCTCACGGGGGCCAACCTGATCGGCGCCTACCTGTACGAAACGTCGCTGCTGAATGCCGAGGCTTCCGGCGCGCGGCTCGATCGGGCGGCG
The DNA here is from genome assembly GCA_016204605.1 of Candidatus Lambdaproteobacteria bacterium. GTDB lineage: Bacteria > SAR324 > SAR324 > SAR324 > JACQKK01 > JACQKK01. Next base: position 12,983 of record JACQKK010000097.1, on the reverse strand, counting down.
CTGCTGCGCCCGCGCGTGGAAGGGGTGCGCCTCGTGGGCGCATCGGGTCTGCCCGACTGGCTGCGCGCAGGGCAGGCGGAGGGCCGGTTCGCCGCGCAGGAACTCGGCCGTGCCGTGCGCGCAGGGCTGCGCAACCTGAAGGGGGCGGATCTCCGCGGCATCGACCTGCACCGCGTGGCGCTCACCGACGTGGAGGCCAGCTACGCCGACTGGTCGGGCGCGAACCTTTCCGAGGCGCAAGTATCGCGCTGCAACTTCCAGTTCGCCGTCCTGCGCGATGTCCGGTTCGAGGGGACGCGCATCGACCGCGTGCTGTGGGAGGGCGCCGACGTCGATGGCGCCCGCTTTGACGAGACGTACCGGCGCGAGGCCGAAGGCTGGGGCTATGTCGGACAGCCCCAGTGGATCGCGCGGGTGCTGCCCGAGTCCGCTCCTGCCGCCGCCCTGCCCGCCGCCGAGCCCGCTGCCGCGCCACCAGCCGCTCCGGCCGTCGCCGCGCCTGCCGCCTCCGCTCCGCCCGCCGGCGAGCCTGGCGCCGCACAACCTGCCGCCGCGAAACTTGGCGCCCCAGAGCCCGCCACAACCACGACGCCCGCAGCCGTGCCGCCCCAGGAGCCGCCCGCGCCACCGGCCGCTCCCGCCGCCGCCGCGCCCGCTGCCGCGCCACCAGCCGCTCCGGCCGCCGCCGCGCCTGCCGCCGCCGCCCCGCCCGCCGGCGAGCCTGGCGCCGCACAGCCTGCCGCCGCGAAACTTGGCGCCCCAGAGCCCGCCACAACCACGACGCCCGCAGCCGTGCCGCCCCAGGAGCCGCCCGCGCCACCGGCCGCTCCCGCCGCCGCCGCGCCTGCCGCTCCCGCTGTCGCAGAGCCGGCCGCCGCCCCGCCGGGGCCGGCGGGGCAAGGGTCGCCGAGCGTCCCGGTGTCGCCGGAACCGGCAACTCCTCCTGCAGGCGGGGGTGCAAAAGGCCCGCCGGCGGGCGCACCGCCAGTGGCGCCCGCGGGTGGTGCTCCACCGCCCGAAACGCCGGCCGGGACGCCGGAGACTGCGCCGGGCGGCGGAGCCGTCACGCCGCCACCGGGCGCCGGACCGTGAGCGGAGCTACTCGGTCATCGTTTCGATGGATTTGGCGCCGTGGGCCAGCAAGGCGTCGATCTTGTCGGCCGGGAAGGCCAGCAGCTTGCCGATGGCGTAGAACTGCTGCTTCTCCTTCTCGGAGAGATCCCGATCGGAGATCGCCACCTGCATCAGGTCCAGCAGCATCGCCGCCCGGTACCTGGGCTGCTTCTCCCACCCGCGGAAAATCGCCAGCGGCGGCGGAGTCTGGAAATGGACGAATTTCTTGAGCCGCTCGACGGCGGCCGGGTCGCCGAGAAAGGAAAGGCTCTCCAGCAGCGTCTGCACTTCGGCCTTGGTGATGCTGTTGTCGGCGAGCACCATCGAGACGATAGCCGTTGCGAACCATTCCTTCTGCGATTCCGACATCGCCTGGATGGGCGTGACGAACTTGTGCGCCATGGCCGCCACCGGTGTGAGGTGAGAGCGGTGTGTGACTGAGGTTGGTCCCGGTAGCGGCGCCGCGGGCCGATGGGAATCGCCCGCCCGATCAGCCGGCACTGCCGCGAGGCCCGCGCCCCGATCTCCCCCCTGGCTTGCCCGGGGCTAGCTGAACAGCACGAACGACAGCTTCTGCCGGTACGCCTGCGCGATCGGGTCGGTGTGCGGCAGCAGATCGAACACCGCAAGCATGGCCTTGCGGGCGCCATCGTCGCGCAGCTTGCGGTCTTTCCTGACGATGCGGAGCAGCTCGTCTAGCGCGGGCTGAAAAGCGCCCTTGAGCGCCTGTCGGCACGCCTGCTGAAACCTCGCGTCCAGGTCGTCCTCGCCGATATCCTTGCCGGCAGCGGCGCGCCCGTTGTCCGCGCCCTCGGTGAGGAAGATGCGCGCGCGCAGCACGGCCAGCGCGCGCTTGAGCCCCTCGTTCTTCGCGATCCGCTCCAGCTCGGCCTCGGAGATGCGGCTGACCATCTGGCTGGCCTCGGCCACGTCGCCCCGGTCGATATGGTACGTGCCCATGCCCAGCAGCGCGGCGGCGCTGCTGGGCTCCTTTTCGAGCACGGCCCTGAACACGCGCGCGGCCTCGGCGGTGCGCCCCAGCTGGTAGAGCTGCATGCCGTCAACGGCCGTCATGCTGGCGTCGGAGGGCAGGTACTTCTCGAGGAACTTGCGCACTTCGGGTTCGGGGTAGGCGCCGAGGAACTCCCCATGAATCTCGCCGTTGATGAACAGCTTCACGGCGGGAATGCTCTGGATGCGCAGAATCTGCGCGACCATCGGGCTTTCGTCGACGTTGACCTTGACCAGCTCGAACTTGCCCGCTCCCTCGCCGGCGAGCTTGTCCAGGATCGGGCCGATGACCTTGCACGGCCCGCACCAGGGCGCCCAGAAATCGACCAGCACCGGCACTTCCTGCGACTTGTCCAGCACCGCCGCCTGAAAGTTCACGTCGGTAGCTTCGGTGACGGTCGCGCTTTGGCTTGACATGGGCAGTCGATCTTTTCTAGGATTTTTCGGGTACACTGGTGCCACGATGGCGTTCGAGGGGCGGCGGAAGCCGTGCGACCGCGCTAAACCTGCCCCTCAAGCCTGGGTGGTGCTGCGCACGCGATGAGGCATGACCGACCCATTGGAGCGTGATCCCCGCCGCGTTGTCAAGTCACGCCGGGCCCCCCGGTGCGGCAGGATTTGGCGCGGCAGGAGCGGGCGGTGCGGCCGCGCCGACCCGCCGGCACCCCGGGCAGCCGCGCCCGCGTGGCCTTCGGCCGAAGGGCCAGGCAACGGCGCGGCGGCGTCGGCTGCTGCATCGATTCGTACGCCGTTTGCATGAGGATCATGGACGTCCGCCCGTATACGTTTGAGAAGGAACTCGGGGTCTCCGAGGAGGTGCTGGCATTCGACGTGGAGATGGCCAACTCGTTCCCGGGCGGCCGCGGCGTCATCTGCATGATCGGCATCGAGTGGTACGATCAGGCCCGCGCGCGCTCCGAGGGCTGCATCGGCTCCGTCACGGCCCGGGAAGACGAGCCGGAGCTGATCACGTGGTTCCTCGATCAGCTGGCCGAGTTTCACGCCCGCCATCCCAACCCCAAGCTGCTCACGTTTTCGGGGCTCGAGAACGACCTGCCCTGGATCCGCGACCGGATGGAACGCCACAACGTGGCCGATCCGGCGCGGTCGGTGCTCGCCAACTTCGACCACATCGACCTGCGCCAGGAGTTCTACCGGCGGACGTTCAACCGCCAGGTCTCCTTGAAGAACCTGGAGAAGGTGTTCGGCATCCACCGCGAGGAGACGATCTCCTCGAAGCAGGTCAGCTTCATGCTGACCGGGGTGCTGCGCAACCGGGCCGGCAAGGCCATCCCGGATCGCATCTTCGAGTACCTGCGCGACGACGTCCACAACCTGTTCTCCATCTACGACCAGTGGAGCGAGATCTCCCTGCGCAACCTCCAGCTTTCGGAAAGCGAGTACCTGACGACGCTGCAGAGCCTGGCGCGGCTGGCCCAGAAGCTCGCCCAGTCCGAGAAGCTGCGGGCCGACCACCGCAAGGATCTGCCGCTGATCAGCAAGTTCGCCCAGGAGCTCGGCGCCCGGATCGAGGAGTCGGCACGCCGGCAGAGCTTCAGGCAGTTCCGTCTGCCCAGCCTACCCGAGGCCCGCATCCGCAACAGCGATTTCGAGCGCCTGCTGCGCAAGTATCGGAATCTCCAGGAGATTCAGGTGTTCGACCGCAAGAGCGGAGTCTATCGCCTGCGGCGCGACCTGTATCGGCCCAAGGGGGCGCTGGCGCTGGTGCGGAACAACGGGCGCGTGCTGATGATCCGCCGGGCCGACCACCTCAAGCGCGCCGCGGGGTTCTGGGGGCTGCCCGGAGGCGTGGTCGAGTCGGGGGAAGCGCCCACCGACGCCGCCGTGCGCGAGCTGCAGGAGGAGCTGAACCTCACCGGCCGCGCCCTGCACACGCTGGGTACGAGCGCCAGCGTCTCGGGCGAGTTCGAGCTGCACTGGGTCGAGGTCGAGGTGGAAGACGTGGAGACGCTCGCCGCTCGCGTCGAGGAGGTGGCCGACGCCCGCTGGGTGGCGCCATCCGACCTCGTGCGGCTGGAGCCCCTTATCCCGGGCGCGCTGGAGGGGTTCTCCCGCTTCCTGGGCGGCGAGTGGGCCGGGCTGCTCGACCCGGAGTGAGGCGATGCCGATGGAAGCTATCGCTGCCTGCAGTTGAACGCCTCCAGACACCTTCCCCTTTACTTGTTCCGCCATTGCGACCCCACATCCGCGTGGCGTACAAGAAGCAGTAACGCTGGCCTCATTGCCTCTTGTCCCGACGCAGAGGAGGCTCCCATGCGCCTTTCGATACTTGTGCTCGTGGCCCTGCTGGCGCTTCCGGTTCTCGCAGCCGCCCAGGTGCAGACTTTCCGCAGGGAAGTGCGGCAGATTATGGGCAGCGCGCAGTCGCTGGATGACGCCCGCGCCGCCGCAATCGCCAAGGCCAAGCGCGATGCCCTGGAGGAGGCGGGCACCTGGTTCGAAAGCCTCAGCGAGGTGAAGAGCTACGCCCTGGCCAAGGATGACGTGACAGCTCTCGCCAGCGGCATCGTCCAGACCCGCGTGATCGAGGAGCAGCGGTTTGTGGCGGGCGACACCTTCGGCATCCGCGTGGTGGCCGAGGTGCGCGTGGACAACGCCGGGCTCGCCGAACGCATCCGCGCGTTCCTGGCGGATCGCCAACGATTGGCAGAGGCCAATGCCAACACCAAGCGCGAGAAGCAGTTGTTGGAGCAACTGTCGGCTCTGGAGCGCCGGATTGCGGTTATGGAGAACATCACCGAGGCGGAGAAGGCGGCGTTGCGAGGGGACGTGCAAACCAACACCAGGCAGTTAACGGCGCGAGATTGGTACGACAAAGGCCATGCGTTGGGGGATGGGCAGGGGGGCTACACGGACCCCGAACAAGCTGCCTCCAACTACTCGGAGGCCATTCGACTGGATTCCACCTTCGTCGAGGCTTATAACAACCGGGGCGTCGTGTACCTGCACCACGGACAACCCGAGCGGGCGATCCAGGACTTCGACCAGGCCCTCCGGCTCGATCCCAACTACGCCCAGGCGTATGGCAACCGAGGCTCCGCGTACGACGAGCTGAAGCAGCACGAGCGTGCGATTCAGGATCACGGCCAAGCGATCCGGCTCGGGCTCAACGCCGCCGCTGTTTACAGCAACAGGGGCATCTCGTACAACAACATGAGGCAGTACGAGCGTGCAATTGCAGACTTCGACCAAGCAATCCGGCTCGACCCAAACAACTTGATCCCGTATAGAAACCGAGGCAACGCGCACCAGGGCCGCGGGCAACCGGCGCAAGCCTACCGCGACTGGCGCAAGGCATGCCAACTGGGCGACCAGGCGACATGCGATTGGCTGCTTCAGAACCCGGAGTAATGAACTACCCCGCCCCAAGGGGCGGGGTATCCGCACTGCAAAAGCCAAACTACTTGACGCCGCAAGCGGCGGGGAATCGGACCCGAAGAGATTGAAACCGCACCTTTCCCTAACTCTGCTCTTTCCGTGCAGAGGGGAAATTGTGCGCCAGTGACGGTTTTCCCCGCTAGGAACGGCGACCTGGTCTGGCTGGCTCTACCTCGTAGTGGTCGCCCCCACGGTCACGCACGATATACCCGCGCCTCTTGATTTCGTCCCGCAGGCGATCCGATTCCACGTAATTCTTTGCGCGCCGCGCCAATACGTGAGCCTGTACCAACAAGGCAATCACTTCCGGGATTTCCAGTCCTGCGCCCACGACAATCATTTTCCCGACGCCGCCCGGAAGTTCCAGTGGCCTCTCCTGGAACGGCGAGAAATCGAACAAGTCAAGCGAGAGCACGCGGTCGGCGTAGCGCGCCAGGCCGATCTTCTCCGCGTTGCTGGCGGCGGGGTCGCGGAACGCCGTCCAGAGCGTGTCCAGGGCCTTGGGCGTGTTGAGGTCGTCGCAGAGGTCTTCCAGCAGTTCCTCCTCGCGCGGCGAGCATGAAGTGTCACTAGCCGCTTCGGCGACGGCTTCGGCTGGCGCTCCCGTATCGGACCTGTCCGACGCCTCCCATAAGACGCGCCGCAGATCGGTCAGCGCCGTGGCGGCGGCCTCCAGGGCCGGCCAGGAGAAGGTGAGGTACTTGCGGTAGTGGCTGTTCAGCACCAGGTAGCGGTAGGCCAGCGGGTCGAAGCCGCGGGCGAGCACCTCGCCGAGGGTGATCAGGTTGCCCTCGGACTTGCCCATGCGCTGATCCTCGCCCAGCACCAGGTGCTCGCCGTGCAGCCAGCAGCGCACGAACGGCTCGCCGGTGGCCGCCTCCGACTGGGCGATCTCGTTGGTGTGGTGCACGGGGATGTGGTCGCTGCCGCCGGTGTGGATATCGAAGCCGCGCCCCAGATACTTCATGGACATGGCCGAGCATTCGATGTGCCAGCCGGGGAAGCCGCGCCCCCAGGGGCTCTCCCACTCCATCTGGCGCCGGGCGTCCGGCGGGCTGAGCTTCCACAGGGCGAAGTCGGTCTTGTTGCGCTTCTCGCCCAGCTCCACCCGCGAGCCGCCCTGCAGACCCGCGACGCGCAGGCGGGCCAGGCGGCCGTAGCCGGCGAAGCGCGCGGTGTCGAAGTAGATGCCGTCGGCCGTGCGGTAGGTGAAGCCGCGCGCCTCCAGCTCGCGGATCAGGGCGATCTGCTCGGCGATGTGCCCCGTGGCCCTGGGCAGGTGATCGGGGGGCTCGATGTGCAGCCGCTCCAGGTCGTCCAGGTAGGCTTGCGTGTACTGCGCGGCGATCTCCCAGGCTGAGCGGCTGGCCTGCCGCGCCGCGCGCTCCAGCTTGTCCTCGCCCGTGTCCTCGTTGGAGGTGAGGTGGCCCACGTCGGTGATGTTGATGACGTGGGTCACCCGGTAGCCCAGCACCCGCAGCAGCTTCTTCAGGAGATCCGGGAAGACGTAGCTGCGCAGGTTGCCGATGTGCGCCGGTGCGTAGACCGTGGGGCCGCAGGTGTAGATGCCCGCCTGACCCGCCGTGAGGGGGCGGAAGGGCTCCTTGCGCCGCGCCAGCGTGTTGTACAGCCTCAGTTCTGCCACCGGGAACCCTCGTGCCACTCGACTCGAAGCCTTCGACCGGCCAGTGCCTGCGCCCGCGCTGCGGAGCGCGAGGCCCTGCCGCGCGGAATCCGATCGTGTCACGGGCCCGACCAGGCTGACAAGGGGCGCCATGGCCTGAACAGAAGCTACCCCGCGCGCCGGGAGAGGGCCAGGGCCGCCTGGCGGTTGCGGTAGCGGTCCACCGCGTCGGCAAGGCCCTGGGCGATGCGCTGGCGGTTCGCGGCCCGCAAGATGGCCTGCCGATCCTCGCGGTTGTTGAGGTTGGCCACCTCCACCAGCACCGATTGCGGAATCCTGCTGAAACGGAGCACGGCGGGGAGCGTGCGCTCACCGTCGCGGTAGTAGTAGGAGCGGAGGGGCTTGCGGCTGCTGGTGACCACGTTCAGCCCCCGCAGCCCGGCCAGCATATCCTCCGCGAGCTGGCGGCTCTGCGCGTGCGCGTCCTCCATCTCCTGGGGCTGGAAGCGGATGGCGGCGGGGATGGCCTCCTGGCGCACGCGGTACACGCGGCCCTGCGGCCGGAACTCGTGGCCGCGCAGCCGGTAGTCGGGGTAGTAGACCATGGCCCCGCGCAGCGTCGGGGCCAGCGCATCGCCGTGGATGCTCACGAGCAGCACGTTTTCGGGCGGGACGCCGCGCCGCAGCAGCCCCTGGTAGATCGAGTCGATCAGGTACACGCGCATGTTGACGCCCACGCTGGCGCGCTGGATCGGGTAGTGCGGCGTCACCAGCACCTCGGCCACCCGCCGCGTGGGGATGGGCAGCTTCTCGACCGGCGTGGGCTGCTGCGGATTCTGCACGGTGGGATAGACCTGGTAGCCCTTGGCCCGCAGCAGCGCTTGCAGCCGCAGCGCGATGTCGTACACCACGTCGTGCTCGTACACGCGGTCGCCCGTGCGGCGGCTGCCGTACACGGCGCCCGTATCGATGCCGCCGTGGCCGGGGTCCACCACCACGTGGATCGGCTCGTAGAAGCGCGGGCGCCGCGGCGGCACGGCCGCGGGCGGCGGGGCGGGCTGCGGCCTGGCCTTCTGCACGAGGTAGTCTTCGCTGATCCACTCCAGCGGGATGCGCAGGGGCTTGCCGGAAGGCACCCGCGTCATGCTGGAGATGCGGTTCAGCTTGAGCATGATGTCCGCCATGCGCTGAATCTCCTCCGCCCGCTCGCGGTCGGTGAAGCGGATCAAGAGCGAGTACAGCGTCTCGTCGGGCCGCAGCGCATAGGTGACGTAGGCCTCGCCGGTGGCCGGGTCGCGCTCCAGCTTGAGGGGCGGTTTGACCGCCAGCGGGCGGAACCCCAGCTCGTCGGGAATCCACTCGAGCGGAATGACGATCTCCTGGCCGCGCTTGAGCCGGTCCGCGTCGCGGATGCGGTTGTAGGCGGCGAGCTGCTTGAAGCGTCCGCGCGAGCCGGTGTACGCCTCGGTGAGGGCGATCAGCGTTTCCAGCGGGTCGCTGACGGTGTGGGCCCAGCCGCGCTCCGCCAGCTCGTCGTTGGGATACATCGCCCGCAGGGCGTCGCCCCGCAGGGCCAGCTTGAGGGTGTGGAGGGGAAAGTTGATCTGCCGCCCCTCCTGGACGGGGCGGTTGTCGTTCATGGCGGCGATGTCGGCGTACCGGTCGGGCTGCTCCATCACGCGGCGCGCGATCTGGATGTAGCCCTCCTGCGGCAGCGGATACACCCCCACCACCAGCGTGCCCTTCCACCAGTAAACTCGCATACGTGCATCGCCTGCGCCGAACTCGACGGCGAGGGCCGTGCCCGTCCACAGCAGCGCCAGCAGCGCCAGCAGCGTGGGCGCCCGGATCGGGGCCATCCGCAGGCCGATCATCGCGTCCTTCCCTGGAGCGTCGCGCGTCCGAACTGCAGCCCGTCGGGGTTCCCTCCCCGCTCAGCCGGGCCGAGACTCTATGTAACCCGATCCGCGCGAGAAAGGAAACCGCAACGTGGCACGGGATGCCGCGCCGCCGCGCACCGGCCCGGCGGAGACGCTCCGTGGGCGACGCCGCGGTTTGAAAAATCCGGCGCGCCGGGGGAGAATGCCGCCCACCGCGTGAGACGCGGACAGGCAAGGCCTCCCGTCGCGCCGCGCGCCCTATGGCGCGCCCGATCGGAACTGACCGGAGCAGGTTGCATGCGCATCCGCGAGCTGTTCGATATCTACCGGCCGCTGTTCTCGATCGAGCTGTTCCCGCCCAAGACCCCCAAGGGTGTGGATGCCCTCAAGGCCAAGCTGTGGGAGATCCGCACCTTCGCGCCCGAGTACATCTCCGTGACCTACGGGGCGGGCGGCAGCACGCGCCAGGGCACGCTCGACGTGTGTTCGTACATCCGCAACCGGCTCGGGCTCCAGGTGGCGGCCCACCTGACCTGCGTGGCGCACACCCACGCCGAGGTGGGCACCCTGCTCACCCAGCTCAAGGCCGCAGGCATCGAGAACGTCGTCGCGCTGCGCGGCGATCCCCCCCAGGGGCAGCCGGGGTTCACGCCGCCGCCGGGCGGCTTCCGCCACGCCATCGAGCTGGTGCGCGAAATCCGCGCCCACGACAACTTCTGCATCGCCGTGGCCGGCTACCCGGAGGGCCATCCCGAAGCCCCGGACCTCGACACGGACCTGCGCTTCCTGGTCGAGAAGGCCAACGCCGGGGCCGACTTCATCATCTCGCAGTTCTTCCTCGACAACGCCGAGTTCCTGCGCTGGCGCGAGCGGCTGCGCCAGGCGGGGATCGCCGTGCCGATCGAGGCGGGCATCCTGCCGGCGCTCTCGGCGGAGCAGATCGGCCGCTTCGCCGCCACCTGCGGCGCCAAGGTGCCGCGCGCCCTGCTGGCCGGGCTCGAGCGCTTCGGGGACGACCGCGCGGGCTCGGCCGCCTTCGGGCTCGACTTCGCCCTCCGGCAGATCGAGGGACTGCTGGCGGAAGATATCGATGGCATCCACCTGTACGCCCTCAATCGCGTCGAGGCCATCCGCAGCGTCGAGCCCCTGCTGCGCGGCCGGCAGCGCATCGTCTCCGGCGAGCCCCTGTAGCGGCAACGCTGTCCGGCCGTTGTGCCGATGGCGCGGAGCAGGTGGGCATTGCCCGGTCGATCTGGGATCGGAATTGAGACCTCCAATCAATCCCTGACCGGGGCGGATCGCCCCGGCGACCTCATCCCCGCCGCCTCGCGCTGGCGCGCCTTTCTCCGGAGGGAGAGAGGCTGTGAAAGGCTCCAGGGGCTGGTTCAGGACACCCTCCCTCTCCACCTGGAGAGGGAGGGCCGGGGAGGGTGAGGCCGCGCGGGGCGCCGAAGCCGAGGGTTATTCGGAGGTCTCGAATCAAATTTCCGCGTACATCCGACCCGGATTCAGCAGGCGCTGGGGATCGAACGCGCGCTTCAGATTCTGGTGCAGCAGGCGCTGGCCGGGCGAGAGCGGCGCGAACACGTCGAGCCCCGGCTCGGGGGGCTCGGCGGCGCGCAGCAGGCGGGCGTGGCCGCCCGCCTCCGCGGCGATGGCGTGGACGCGCCCGCCCGCGACGCCTGCCGGCAGGATCGCCCACACCAGCGCTCCGCCCCAATCCACCAGCACCCGCGCTGGCCCCTCGCGCTCCAGCGCTTGCAGCGCCAGCTCCGCGGCCGTGGCGGGGAGGGAGAGCCGCCACAGGCGCTCGCCGACGCGCAGCGCGAGCGGCTCCAGTTCACGCACGGCACGCCACAGGTCGCGCGACGCCTCCGCCCCCAGCGTCAGGTGTCCGGGCGCCTGGTGAGTGGCCGCAATGAGCCGCCCCAGCTCTCCGGCGCGGTACGCGACCGAGGGCGCCGGCCCCTCGATGCGGAGCAGGGCCAGCCCGGAGCCGGCAGGCGCCAGACCCGCCACGGGGGCGGGCAGGGGCAAACCGCCCGGCAGCCAGGCCAGCCCGCTCGGCTCGTGGGGCGTGCGGGCGGCCTCGCCCAGCAGGGCCAGCGCGGCCCGCCGCTCCAGCCCGGGCGCGACCAGCGTGGCCGCAGTCTCGGGGGCGGGCAGCACCTTCAGGCACAGCTCGGTGAGCGCGGCCAGCGTGCCGAAGCTGCCGCACATCAGCTTGCTCAGGTCGTAGCCGGTGACGTTCTTCACCACGCGCCCGCCGCCGTGGAACACCTCGGCGCGACCCGACACCGCCTGGAAGCCGAGCAGGTGATCGCGCGCCGCCCCGGCGCGGAAGCGGCGGGGGCCGGCCAGGTTGCAGGCGATGGCGCCACCGATGGTGGCTGCCGCGCCCCAGTGGGGCGGCTCGAAGGCGAGCTGCTGGCCCTCGGCGGCCAGCGCCGCCTCCAACTCGACCAGCGGCGTGCCGGGGCGCACCACGCAGATCAGCTCGCGCGGCTCATAGGTGACGATCCCCCGGAGCCCGGCCAGCGAGAGCATGGCCGCGGCCTCGACGGTGCGTCCGTAGCCGCGCTTGCTGCCGCCGCCCCGGAGCTCGAGCGCCTTGCTGTGGCCGAGCGCCCACGCGATGCGCTCCTGGACGTCGGCGGCGGTCGTGGGAGGATGCATGGCCGGTGGTGAGATAGCAGATGAGAGTCATGGGTGCGCTCGGCGCGCCCGCAGCGATTACCGCACCACATCAGAATCCGCCGGGCCCGCCAGGCCCATCAGGTGGCGTTGGAGACCCGCTTTCAATGCCCTGTTGCCGTGTATCGGCACCGAGATGCGCACAACGGTGCCGCTCTTGCCGTAAATGTGATGACTGCCGTTGACTCGCAGCAATCGCCAGCCGTTGCGTTCGAGTAGTCGCGCCAGTTCCCTGCCGGAAAGCGCCCTCATATCGCAATTTCGAGCACCCGTGCGCCTTTCGCATTGCGCTTGCTGGGCTCAATATCGACGGACAGGCACCCTTCCACCGCCTCGTACAGGTTCTGCAGCAACTCCTCGAATGTGTCTCCCTCGGTGGCGCAGCCCGGTATGCCGGGGACCTCAGCCCAGTAGCCTCCCTCTTCGGCCTGATGCACGATCACCTTGATCTTCATGGGCTCTCCTGTGGGGGTGACGCATCGCGCGGGGCCTGCAGCCGGTGCCGGCTCACTCGTCCTCACCGCGATAGAGACAGCCCGAGCTCGGCGTCTCGCGCACGGCGACCTCGCACAGTCCCGCGAGGCTGGGGCGCAGCCGACGCCAGATCCAGCGGGCGAGATGCTCGGCGGTGGGGTTGGCCAGCCCCTCGACCTCGTTCAGGCACTGGTGATCGAGCTGCGCGTGCAACGGGGCGAACGCCGCCTGGATGTCGGCGAAATCCATCACCCAGCCCGATTCCGCCCCCACCGGCCCCTCGACGTGCACCTCCACGCGATAGGAATGACCGTGCAGACGCGCGCACTTGTGCCCCGGCGGGACGTTGGGCAGCCGGTGGGCCGCTTCGAAGGTCATCTCCCTGAAGATGCGCATGGGTGCCCGGTCAGCGGAGGCCGATCAGCTTGTGGGTTTGCAGGCTCAGGCGCCACTGCGGGTGGCGGAGGCAGTACGCGAGCGCCGCTGCCGTGTTCCGTTCCCGATCCGGGCCGTCCATCGGCTGGAGGCTGAAGTACCGGAACTGAAGGTGCGCGAACCGCTCCGGCTCCGCCCCGGGCTGCGGGTAGACCAGCTTCAGCTCGTCGCCCATGGTCATCCGCAGCGTGGTGCCGGCCTTGGGGCTCATACAGACCCAGTCGAGCCCGGGCGGCGGCGGACAGGTGCCGTTGGTCTCGATGGCCACCTCGAACCCCAGGCGATGGAGGGCATCCACCGCCGCCGCATCGAGTTGAAGCAATGGCTCGCCGCCGGTGCACACCACGAATCTG
>JACQKK010000096.1 GCA_016204605.1 Candidatus Lambdaproteobacteria bacterium | reverse complement strand
TCGGTCGAAACTGCTCCCGCGTAATCGAGCCATGTCCTCTCCCCATTTTCTCTTCCCGTCCAATCCCGTCCTTCAATGATGCAGCCGTAGCACCGGCGCGCCCTGGCGCGCCGCAAGCCTTGGCAGGCTCCTTCTCTCCGTTGCGGTCCGAAGCGGATGCGGCGCGGGCGGCACCGGCGCTCTCAACGTCCGCATGAAGTCCGCGATTGTCGCGGACGAAGAGAGAAAAGGAGACAGACCATGAGACTCATCAACGCAGCAGACCTGACCTTCAAGACCGACGCCGACCTTTACTTCATGATCCGGCAATACTCGGACAGACTGAACACGATGGATGCTTCCACCTACGAATATTCCGTCGTGCGCGACTCCCTCCAAGTCATCAAACGCGCGCTGGCCGCGCGTCTGACGAGCGAGCAGAAGTTCTCGCCGCCCAAATTCTAACGGGCATTGAAGACGCAAGGGGAGCGGAACCGCTCCCCTTGCGCTCTGCTTATGCGCTCAGAAGCGCGGGCTCTGCGGCCTGCAATCGGCGTAGTAGCGGCTCAGGCGACACCTCCGGTGGCTAGGGTGGGTACAGCGTGAACGCGAAACTCTGCGCGGTCGTAGTGGCTGATGTTGCCGAGGACAGCGTCTTCCGCGAGTTCTTGCAGGTATTCCTCAAGTGCTGCCTGGGCGGCCTCTTTGCTCGAAAAAGTCTCAGGGCGCGTATCGCCATCGGAATCCTCATACGTCCACGTATTGACCCAGCCGTCGGCGAGCGTGTGTGTCTGAATTTCGTAAACGGTGAAGGCCGGTGGCCTCTCGTCGGTCGTTTCTGTTTTCGAGTTCGTCATGGTGGTTCTCCTTTCTTGTGTTTGGACAAATCCCCGAAGGGATGAGTCCCCTTCGCCATGTGAGGGCGCGGCGTCAACGGGAAAATTGGGGGAACCGCTCGCGGGGGAGCCGAGGCTTCCGGTTGATGCGGGAAGCGCACGCGCGTGGCAGGGATCGGACGATGCCAAAGGGGTTGGCAAACACGCTGGGGAGAACTACCGGCGAATGGAGAAACGACCACCAAAGGGCGATGGTCACGACACGACCAGGCCGGAAACTCTCGACAGGACGGGTTCTGCAAGACACAGGCGTGCGGTCACGTTGCATGAAAGGCTCATAGAGCCTTCATCAGGCGCTCAGCGGCAACTCTTGGGGCTGGTCAGGATGATCGGTTACCGGGACAACTGCGCCGCAATCTGCGGCATGTCCCGGCTTGGACGGGTCGCGCAAACGGCTCCGCTTCAGCGGATGCGCTCCCCTGGAATGGCTCGGTCTTGATGCCGTCGCGTCGAATCTCGCCGCTTGTTCGGCAGACCGTCCATTCCGCCCCTCATTTCTTCTTTCGGGGTTTTGCGGGCTTGGCTCCGGCTCCGCCAGCGTTCACGCTGCCGGTGGGTTCGTCTCCGCCGCCCGCAATCGGTTCCCATCCCGGAATCCCCTGGAGAATGCGCTCGGCATTCTTAACAGGCGTGATGTGGCCGTAAAATTCCTCGATCATCTTGACGGACGTGCCCATCTGCTTGGCGAGAAAGTACACGTCAATGCCCTCCTTGAGCCGGAAGGTCGCGTAGGTGTGCCGAAAACAATAGGCGCTTCTTATAGTCCCCGTTGGGCCGCGCAGCAGTTCGGATTCCTTCAAGAGGCTGCCGATAGCGGATTGGTACAAGGTAATGGCTGACTTGCCCTTGTGGGTCGTGAACACAAAATCATCAGGCTTGGTCGCCTTGCTGAGGGCTTTGATGCGTTCGAGGTAGGAGGCGACGTTCTGCGCCGCGACAAGCTCGCGAAACTTGTCTTTGCCGCGCACGTTGATGCAGACGAAGGGCCTTCCCTGTCGGTCGGTTCTTACGTCAACGTCCCGCCAGCGGAGATTCCGGGCTTCCATCGTCCGCATGCCGGTGTTGGTCATGACCAGCATGAAATTGTAGGCCATGTTGCGATACCAGGCGTTCCATTCGCTCCTGGCTTCCTTGATCCAGCCCCGCGCGAAGGTGTGAAGGTGGCGGTATTCCTGCGGCGTGAATTCCTCGCGACGGCCCTTGTCCGAGGGCAGCTTGCCGCGCGGAACCTGGTTTTCGCGAATGTACTGCTTGCTGGCGGCGTAGTTCATGACGGCGCGGAACGTCATCATCTCATGGCGGATCGTGCTGTCCTTGGGCGGGCCTCCGCCGATGCTCTTGCCGTTCTGCTTCCGCCAGAGCGGGTAGCCCCTCCATTTGTCCTCGCCGACATGCGTGATCTGGATGCTTCCCATGTAGGGGATCAGGTGCAGGCGAATGTAGGAATCAACACATTCCCAGCGGTGGTGTGTAATTTGACCGGATTGGGCAACGGACTTTTGGTAGTCGGAGTACTCCGTAGCGACTTGTTCGAATGACTTTTCAAATATGGGGACCTCGTGCTTGACCCGAAACCGGATGTCGGCGTCGTGGTCAAAAGCCTTGTCACGGGCTTCGTTGAGGTCTGAGGTCTTGAGGGACACGGTTTTGTAGCGGTCTTGCTGCGGCACCTTGATCCGGCAATACCAGTTGCGGTGCTTTACGTCGGCCCGGCGGAAGATGATAAGGCCGGGTTTGAGTTCTTGGGTGTCGGTGAGGAAGGCCATGATGGGACTCGCACTGTGCAGGATTTGTGTATAAAATCTCCGTAACCCCTTGATTCGCCGTATCTGTGCAGGGGTTGTATAGGAAGATGATAAATAGAAAGCTGTGTAATGTCAAGTAGTTATCACAGTAGCTCTCTCCTTGCGGGAGAGGGAGGGCCGGGGAGGGTGAGGCCTGCGTGCGAAGGAACGGCTTGGCTTTGCAGAGGGCCCGAATCGGAATCAGCCCACGGGCGGCCGCGTCTCCGCGTCGAGCCAGGCCAGGTAGTCGGGATTTCCCGCGAGGATCGGCAGCGCCACGATGCACGGCACCGTGTGGCTGTGCAGCGCCTTGACCTTGGCGACGAGATTGTCCACCAGCCCGGCGCGGGTTTTCGCGATCAGCACCGTTTCCGCGCCTTCTTCCAGCTTGCCCTGCCACCAGTAGCACGACTGCATCGGGTGCAGGACGTTCGTGCACGCGGCGAGCCGCGCTGCGACGAGCGCCCGCCCGATGGCGAGCGCCTCCTCCCGGCTGGCCGTGGTGATGTAGACGAAGCGCAGTTCCATGGGGCGGGCTCCGGGTAGCGGGAGCGATGGGGTGGGTGGCACGGGCCTTGGGGAGCGGACGCCCGCGCCGTCAGCCCTCGCCCGACCAGAGATCGTCCTCGTGGCCGATCGCCACGTCCTCCAGGGTGGGGTATTGGCCCAGATCGGCATCCGCGCCGGCCCTGAGGAACGAATCCACCCACCAGTAGACGTCCTGCTCGCGGATGGTGCGCTGGAGCCGTCGCATGCGGGCGCGCTTCTCCACCACCTCCATCGTATAGGCGGCGTAGATCGCCTCTTCCATCTGCTTGAGGTCGCAGGGGTTGACCAGCAGGGCGCCCCGCTGCAACTGGGCCGCGGCGCCGGCGAACTCGCTCAGGATCAGCGTGCCCGTCGCGTCGATGTCGCAGGCGCAATACTCCTTGGCCACCAGGTTCATGCCGTCTTCGACCGGCGTGATCAGCGCCACATCGGCCGCGCGGTACATGGCCAGCAGCTCGGCGCGCTTGAGGCTGCGGAAGAGGTAGTGCACGGGTACCCAGCCCGGCTCCGTGTAGGCGCCGTTGATCTCCCCCACCAACCGCTCGATGGTCATCTTCAGCTCGTGGTACTGGGGGATGCTCTCGCGGCTCGGCACCACCACCTGCACGAACGTGATGCGCCGGCGCAGATCCGGATGGTGCGACAGCGCCAGCCCGAACGCCCGCAGCTTGTAGGGAATGCCCTTGGTGTAATCGAGCCGGTCGATGCCCAGCACGATGCAGCGTTCGCTGAGGCTCTGCCGGTATTGCAGCGCCAGGTCGGTCACCTCCGGGCTGCTGGCCTGCCCCGCGAACGATTCGTAGTCGATGCTGATGGGAAAGCTGCCGACCCGCACCTCCCGGCCGTCGTGCTCGATCAGGTTCATGGTGCCGCGACCGCGCACCTCCTTTTCGGGCAGCAACCGGCGCACGCCCTGCAGGAAATTCCGGCGGTGGCGCAGCGTCTGAAATCCGAGCAGGTCGTATTCCAGCAACGCTTCGAGCACCTGCTTGCGCCAGGGCAGCTTCTTGAAGATGTCCGGCGCGGGAAACGGCGTGTGCAGGAAGAACCCGATGCTGGCCGTGACCCCGAGCTTGCGCAGCGCCTGGCCCAGGTTCATCAGGTGGTAATCGTGCACCCAGATGTAGTCATCCTCGCCGGCGAGGGCCGCGACGACCTCTGCGAAGCGCCGGTTGGCCGAGAGGTACGCCTCCCAGAAGTCCGGATCGTAGTCGTACAGGAAGGGAATCTCGTGGAACAGCGGCCAGACGATGCGGTTCGAGAAGCCGAAGTAGAACCGCTCCTCGTCCTCCCGCGAGAGCATCACGGGCACCAGCGTGTAACCGGATTGCTTGACATCGAGCGCCGCCGTGACCTCCGTCACGTCGGCGTCGTGCAGTCCCGGCCACCCCACCCAGACCCCGCCCCGGCCCTTCAGCACGGGGCCGAGCGCCGTCACCAGTCCGCCCGAGCTCGGCCGCATCTCCAGCTTGCCGTTTTCCCGAACCAGCGAGACCGGCAGGCGGTTGGAGACGATGATCAGCCGCTTCTGCGCTTTGCTGGCGGCTACGGCGCGGGCCATCGTTTTCCCCAGTGGTCGAGGAACTCCAGCATTTCACCGGGGGGCCTGAGCCAGACCGATGCGGCGGTCGGGCGCAACTCCTGTCGCACCAGCACGCCGAGGCCGACGTCCCGGATGGCCCGGAACGCGTCCTCGTCGGTCAGGTCGTCTCCCAGGTACGCGGCCACGGCGCCGATGCCCGCTTCCGCCAGCACCGTGTTCACGGCATCGCCTTTGCTCAGCCCCTGCGGCCGGAGCTCGAGGCCGCCATCGAACGGGTGCAGCTCGAGCCCAGCCTCCCGCGCCAAGGGTTCCCAGGCCGCCACGATCCGCACCCGGATGCCTTCGATAGCCGCCGCGGGGGCGCCGCGCCAGTGGGCGGCCAGGCCGGCCGGCTTCCGTTCCAGGCGCACCGGGATGCCCGCCTCCAGCGCCCTGCCCGCGGCGTCGAGCGCCTCGAGCTCGGGCGGGGGCAGGGGCTGCATCCGGTAGCGGCCATCCGGCAGGAGCCGCTCCCAGCCATGGCTGCCCCACACCTCGGGCGGGCGCCGCAAGTCCAGCAGGGGCAGCACGCTGGCGACGGCGCGGCCGCTCACCAGCGCGATGCGCGTGTGCCCGGCCTCCATCAGGGCGTCGAGCCGCGCGCACACGCCCGGATACGGGACGGCCTGTGCGGGATCGAGGGTGAACGGCGCCAGCGTGCCGTCGTAGTCGAGCAGCAGCACCCGCCGCTCCGCCGCTGCGACCCGTTCGAAGAAGCCCGCCAGATTGAAGGCCGGGTCAACCAGATCCATTCCCGTCGACCAACGCAAACAAGGCTGCACTTCGGGGTTGCTCCCCCACCGCCGGCGCACCGCTTGGCCGGGACATGCTCACTTTTCAATAGGATAGCCTATCCGTGCGGACGGCGCCACAGGGGCGCCTGATCGCAGCGCACGAAAAAAGGCTCTCCCCGCGCCGGGAGGCGCCAGGGAGAGGCGAGCAGTGAAAACGGGTGTGCAGGAATGAGCGGGACAACCAACTGCCGTCCTTGGCCGGCGGGAAACCGTCCATGGTCTCCATGGCTGGCGGCCACCACCCCTGCAGGTGGCGACTTTCTCGCTTATGCATGGAATATGCCACTGCCGCACGATCCATGCCGCTGCAGCGCGGCAAGGGCCGCCGCGGCACGGCTCCCGGCACGCCGGGCAGGCGTGCCGGCCCTGGGGGTCAGCGCGGCGCGGCGGCGATGTTGCCGCCATCGACCGGCAGCACGGTGCCCGTGGTGCGTTCGGAGAGGGCCAGCGCGATGAAGGCCTGGGCCACATCCTCGGCCCGCACGGCCGCCTGGAGCAGGTTGCCCCCGAGGTAGCGCTCCACGCTGAGCCCGCGCGCGGCTGCCCGCGCTTCCAGCACGCCCGCGCCGAACAGCGCGGTGGGGACGCGGTCCGCGTTCACGGCGTTGCTGCGGATGGCGAGCGCCCCGTAGTCGAGCGCGTACTGCTTCATCAGCGCCACCACGGCGGCTTTCGGCACAGTGTACGGCCCCAGCTCGGGGCCGGGGTTGAAGGCGGACTTCGAGGCGTTGAACAGCAGCTGCCCGCCGGTGCCCTGGCGCCGGAAGACGCGCACGGCCTCCCGCGCCACGTAGTGGTGGGCGTAGAAGTTGAGGGCGAAGCTGGCCTGGAGGTCGCGGTCGGCGCAATCGGCCATGGCGCCCTGCCAGACCCCGCCGGCGTTCGAGACGGCGATGTCCACGCCGCCGAACCGCAGCACGGCGGCGCGAAAGGCCTCCGCCACCTGGGCGGGGTCGGTCACGTCGCAGCGGATCGGGAGCGCCGCCGTGGCCAGCCTGGCCGCCTCGTCTGCCACCGCGGCGAGCGGGGCCTCCTGCACGTCGAGCAGCACCAGATGCGCGCCGCGCGCCGCGAACGCGAGGGCGGTGGCCCGCCCGATGCCCGAGGCCGCGCCGGTGATCAGCGCCACCTGGCGTTGGAACTCGCGCTCCCGGCCCTTGCCCAGCTTGGCCTGCTCGAGGGACCAGTACTCCATCTCGAACAGGGCCGGCGGGTCGAGCGGGGTGTAGCGGCCGATCCCCTCCGCCCGGGCGATGACGGCGATGGTGTGCTCGTACAGGTCGGCGGCGATCTCGGCGTCCCGCTCCGAGGCTCCGGCCGTGAACAGCCCCGCCCCCGGCACCAGCATCACCCGCGGCAGCGCGTCCAGCTCCCTGAGCGCCTGCGTGGCCGGTGCGGCGCGTGCGGCGCCCGCCGCGAAGTAGCGGTGGTACGCCTCCACATAGGCCGCGACGGCGTCGCGGCAGGCCCGCGCGAACGCCGCTCCGGGGGCCGAGTCGAGCGGCGGGAGGATCAGCGGGAGGTTCTTCGTGCGGATGATGTGGTCCGGGGTGATCACCCCCCGCTGCGCATAGTCGCCGAGGCGCTCGCCATCGACGAATGCGCGGATGGCCTCGCTGCTGCGGTGGTGCAGCACCATGCGCCGCCAGGCGCCCGGCGCCTCCGCGACGGCGAGCGCGCCGCGCAGCGCCGGCATCGCCTCCGCCAGCGCCTCGCGCGAGGGCGCGCGGAGCGACCGCGCAGGCAGGAACACCCTGGCGCGGCCCCGGGCCAGGGCGGCCTCGGCCATGTCCACGGTGCGGATCATGCGGTCGTAGCTTTCCCGCGCGGTCGCGCCGAACGTGAACAGGCCGTGGCGGATCAGCACGAGGCCCTCGACGGTCGGATCGGCCTCGAAGGCGCGCATGGCGATGCCCGCCAGCGGGAAGCCGGGGAAGACGAACGGCAGCACCGCCAGCCTGCCGCCGAAGGCGTCGACGCAGCGCCGCTCCGGATCGGGCTGGTCCACCAGCGCCAGGATGGCGTCGGCATGGGTGTGATCGACGAACCGGTGCGGGAGGAAGGCGTGCAGCAGCGCCTCCACCGAGGGATTGGGCGCCCCGGCCTCGAGCAGGTTCACGCGCAGGGCGTTGACCATGGCCTCGTCGCTCAGCCGCTCCACCTGCCGCAACGCGCGGATCGGCTCCAGCCGCACGGCCGGAAAGCCCTGGGGCTCGATGGTGGCGAGATCCCAGCCCGAGCCCTTGACGTAGAGCACCGGCACCGGCTGCCCCAGCGCATCGCGGCCCTCGCCCTTGACCGAGGTATTGCCGCCGCCGTGCAGCACCAGGCCAGGATCGCCGCCGATCAGCCGCGAGCTGTACACCCGCAGTGCCAGGGCCTCGGGCACGCGGCGGGCGGCGTATCGCTCCACCGCCGCGCGCGCATCGTCATCGTTCCAGCGGTTCTCCATGGGCTCCGAGGGGTGTCCGCAAGTCACTGTAGGCCCCGGCGCGGGCATGCGCGGATCTGCCCGGGGACGACCGGCTCAGCATGCGCGCCGGCCGCCCGAGCATAGCAGGCGCGTTGCCGGCTCGCCACGCACCGGGTGGCTACCCAACGGCCTCGGAATCCGGTAAGAACGTGCCGCCGCTGCCCGATCGACCCAACCTTCCGCGGAGTGCACCCGATGGCCGATGGGCTCGCTCACGTGAAGGCCTGGCTCGCGGCCGCACGACCGCACACGCTCAGCGCGGCCGTGGTGCCGGTGCTGGTGGGGAGCGCCTGGGCCGCCGCGCGGGGGCCGTTCGCCTGGTCGCTGTTCGCGCTGACCTGCGCCGGTGCGGTGCTGGTGCAGGTGGGCACCAACCTCACCGACGAGTACGCGGATCATGGCGCGTCGGCCTCGGCCCACAAGTACCCGGCGCCGCACAAGGTGATCGCGCGCGGCCTGCTGAGCGAGCGGGCCGTGCGCCGCGGTGCGCTGGTCGTCTTCGGGGCGGCCGCGGTGATCGGTGCGTACCTGGTCTGGCGCACCGGCTGGCCGCTGCTGGTGCTGTGCGGCGTGAGCCTGCTGCTGGCCTGGAGCTACAGCGCGGGGCCGCTGCCGCTGGGGGATCTGGCGCTCGGGGAGTTGGTCGTGTTCGTGGCGATGGGACCGGCGATGGTGGGGGGCACGGTCTACGTCCAGTTGCAGCGCCTGCCCTGGGGCTGGCTCTGGGCGGCGCTGCCCGTGGGCTGCCTGGTGACGATGATCCTGATCGTCAACAGCCTGCGCGATCTGGAGGAGGATCGCCGCAACGGCCGGCGCACGCTGGCGACCGTGTTCGGCAAGGCCGCCGTGCGGGTGATCTACCACCTGCTGCTGGCGCTCGCCTTCCTGTGCCCGCTCGCGGCGGCGCTCGGGGGCGCCGGCGGGCCGTGGCTGCTGCTGCCCTGGCTGACCCTGCCGCTGGCGCTCCGCGTGGCGCGGTGGGTGCGCGCGGCCGAGGAACGGGAGCTGCTGCACCGGGCGCTCAAGGCCACCTCGGCGCTGCACCTGCTGTTCGGGCTGCTGCTGGCGCTCGCGCTCGTCGTCGATCGCGCCCTGTAGCAGGCGGGACGCCAGGAGCTCCTACGCTTCCCGGCTGTAATCGATCGGCGAGCGGCGGAACGGCGCCATCGGCCGCGGATGGGGCTGCGGGACGGCATGTGGCGCGGTACGCGGTGCGGCAGGCCGGATCGCGCGGCCGGGGCCCTGTCGGGGCCGCCGGGGGCGGGGGGGACGCGGCCAGCCCGCGGGGGGTCCGACCCGCTCGATCAGCCCCCGCCATTGGCGCAGCGCCTCATCCACCAGCTCGGGCCGGAAGCGCGCCAGCGCCTGCCGCTCCGTGAACAGCCGCAGGGCGAACGACTTGCGGTTCGGCGCGATATAGCGTCGCAGCGGCTGGATCGCCCGCACCAGCTCCTCCATGGCCGCGGCGTACTCCCGCGCCGACCACCACGCCTGGTTGAGCGGGTAATCGAAATAGAGCGCGTACAGGTAGTAGTAGCCGGGCAGCGTGGCGATTGCGCCGGGCAGGGATGCGATCTGCGGCTGATGCATGGCGGACTCCCGACGCTCCGCGGCCCCGTGGCGGCGCCGGGTCGGGGGGACGCGCCACAGGCGGATGGCCGCCCCACCCTGCCGCCGGTCCGCTGCCGGTGGCGGCACGTGGACGGCGGCCTCGGCGCCCCCGGGTTTCTGGCACGGCGACGGGGAAGGGTGTGGCGGGAATGCCCCGGTGTGGCGAGGCGGCGGGGCGGCGGGGCGGACGGACGCCGGGGGAAGGCGCGGCGACGCTACAGCACCGCCGCTACAATACCATGGCCCAGCCCATCAGCCCGAGTGCGCCGTCCACGAGCTGCAGCGCCTCCTCCCGGTAACCCTCCGCCATCAGGCGATCCGCCACCGTCCTGATCGTCTCGCCGTTGTCGATGGCTTCCGCCGCGGGGGAGTCGGGCGGCAGCTTCGCACGGATTTGGGCCAGGTGCTCCCCCACGACATCGCGCAGCCGATCGACCCACACGGGGTCCTCATCGGGTGCGAGCCGCAGGTGCAGCAGCCAGGGTTCCTTGGGATCATATTGTTCCACGGAATCTCCTCCCTGAGATCCGAGCCATGCAGGATGTATGCACGTGATACCACACTCCGCCGGAGACGCCAAATCCCATGGGATCGGAAGGTGCCTGACCCCCTGGGGACGCCGTGTCCATCACGGCTGCACGAGGTCCTCGACGAATCGGGGCAGCACAAAGGCGGCATGATACAGGGACGGCGTGAAGTATTTCAAGCCCTCGGGCAGCCCGCCCTCGAAACGCGGCGTTATCGTCAGGGGATCAATGGCTTGCGAGACGAATGTGAAGCTCCACAGGCCGGAGGGATAGGTGGGGACCGCGGCCAGGTACGTCGCCACGTGGCGAAACAGGGCCTTGAGGCTGCGGGTCACCCGCCGCAGCACGTCGCCGTGGTACAGCGGCGATTCCGTCTCGAACACGGCCAGCCCCCCAGGGCGCAGGGCGTGCTGCACGCGCTCATAGAAGGGACTGGTGAAGAGCTTGGCCGATTCCCCCACCGGATCGATGGAGTCCACCAGGATCACGTCGTACGCGGCGGGATGGCCTTCGAGGTGGTCGAAGCCGTCGGCATAGCGCACGGTCACCCGCGGGTCGGCGAGCCCGCCGCTGACCGTGGGCAGGTAGGTGCGGCTGGCCTCGACCACCATCCGGTCGATCTCGACCAGGTGCACCTCACGCACGGCCGCATGGCGCACCACCTCGCGCACCGTGCCCCCATCGCCGCCGCCGATCACCAGCACCCGCTCGGGGGCGGGATGTGCACACAGGGCGGGATGGGCCAGCATTTCGTGGTAGACGTGCTCGTCGCACTCGGTAAGCATCACGCAGCCGTCCAGCGCAAGCAGCCGCCCGAACGCGACTGTCTCCATGATCTCGATGCGCTGGTAGGGGCTCTTGACGTCGTAGAGCCTCCGGCGCACCTCGAGCATGAGGCCGGCGTGGTGCGGGTACTCCTCGACAAACCAGTCTCGGCTCATCCCTTGCGCTGTCCCTGGGGCAGCCCGCCCTAGTATTCCAACTGCGCGATCCGGACCTGTCCGGGAGCGAAGGCCTTCTGGAAGGCCGCTTCCAGCGCACGGCGCGTCAGCTTCTTCACGCAAGTCACGATATCGGCATGGAGATAGCCGAGCTCGGGCCAGGTGTGCACCGACAGGTGCGATTCGGCGAGGATGATCACCGAACTCACCCCCGGGCCGAAATAGTGGGTGTGGTCGCTGACCCGCGTGAGCTGCAGGGAATCGACCATCTGGCACAGCACGGCGCGCAACTTCTCAGGATCGTTCATCCGCTCCGGATGGACGCCGCGCAACTGCAGGACCCAATGATCGATGACGGGAGTTTCTTCGTTCCCGGTGAGGGAAGGATTGAGATGATGCCGGCTCAGCTCTTGGGCTTGAGTCCGCGCTTCGAGCGACGCGAGAGCGGCTTGGTTGTGCAATTCTCTTTTCTTTCACCTCCCACCAACCGCCTTTTGAGGGGCTTGGTTTGCTGAATTTCGGAAAGCCGGCCCAACCGAGATCAGCGTGGAGGGAAATCCTCTGGTCACGCCCCAGCTAGCCGCTCTTTCCCCTACTGCCGTCTTTCGTGTTCGCCTGCATGAGGTCCACTGCCCGATTGAACGTGTGCGGAACAATCCTGCCTACCGGTGACGGTACTCTGTTCCGACAAAACGGGGGGTCGGCCCACCCGTTTCCCTACGAGTACGGTCGCTCGTTCCATGAATTCCGCAGCCATTCGATGTGTAGCCCAGCGGGAGCGTGGGGTCAAGCACAGACTTGCGCGCCGGTCGCGGGGCGCGGGCCCTCTGCCGCGTCCGTGAGACGATCGTGTTGTCGGTATGCGGAGCGCCTGCCGCCCCGCGCGAGGCGGCCACCCGGCAAGCGGTTTGGCAATTCTGCGCGGGCGCGGTACAAGGTAAAGGCCGAGGGTGGCATGGCCGTGCCATTGCCGGGGGAGCCGCCGGGTTCGGTACCCGACGCAGTGCGACGCCCTGGCCCCAGCGACAGGATCGACCGTGCAGCTTAGCCCACCGCGAACCTCCCGCCGCCGGCAGCGGGCGATGCTGGCCGGCGTGGCGCTGGGTGCGCTGATGCTGGGTACGCTTATGCTGGCCGCGTGCCGCGGCGACGGCCTGCCGGAGTTCCCGCCGTTCCGCGCGGGCGAGCGCTTCCTCGAGGCGCAGCGGCTCGTCGAGCGCCGGGTGGCCTGGGAGGAGGCGCAGCGTGCCGAGCGCCTGGCCCGCGCCGACCGCGAGAAGAACGCGCTGACCCAGGCGGAGTGGGCGGCGATGAAGCGCCGCCTCGCGGCCTCGCAGCGGGCGGGCCGGCGCTGAGGCCACCGGTCGCGCCGCTTGTCTCACCATTTGCCGGACTCCACCTGCCGCGGTTTCGCCTGCATGGCTCGTGAGCCGAACAAGCCATTGCGCCCCGAGACGATCGGCCTGATCGGCGGATCGGGGCTGATGGGCCAGATGTTCGCCCCGCTGTTCCAGGCGGAAGGGCACCGCGTGCTGATCGCGGGCCGCTCGACCGCGCTCGGCTATGAGGCGCTCGCGGCCCAGGCCGATTGCGTCATCGTCACGGTGCCGATCGAGGCCACCGTGGCCATGATCCGCCGCATCGCGCCCCACGTCCGGCCCGGGGCGCTGCTGAGCGACTTCACCTCCGTTAAGCAGGAGCCCGTGGCGGCCATGCTCGACTCGCGGGCCAGCGTGATCGGCTGCCACCCGGTATTCGGGCCGATGCCGAACGTGGGCGGGCAGAACGTGGTGCTCTGCCCCGAGCGTCCGGGGCCGTATCTCGCCTGGTACCGGGGCTTCTTCGAGCGCAACGGCATGCGTGTCGTGGAGATGAGCCCGGCGGAGCACGACCAGGCGATGGCCGTGATCCAGGGGCTGACCCACTTCATCAACCTCGCCTTCGCCCGCACGCTTCAGACCGAGCGCGTCGATCTCGAGCGCGTGCTGCAGGTGTGCAGCCCGGTGTACCGGATGCTGTTCGCGGTGCTCTCGCGCATCCTCAGCGGCGATCCCCGCCTGTACGGCCAGATTCAGCTCACCAACCGCGAAAACGTTCCCGTGCTCCAGGCCCTGCTCCGCAACGGCGCCGGCCTGCTGGAGACCATCGAACGAGGGGATGCGGAAGGGTTCTACCGGGCGTTCGAGGAGGCCGGGACCTACCTGGGGGATTTCAAGCGTGCCGCCCGCGACGAGAGCGATTTTCTCGTCGAGCAGCTCAAGCGCTACCTTGAGCAGCGCGGCTCGGCGGCCCGCGACCGCAGCCCGAAATTGACAGACGGGCTTCCCCGGACGTAGAATACTCGTCGTATCGGCAGAAATGCTTGTTTTGTAAGGCTTTTTAAGCGAAAGGCCGTGCAGGACAAGCCTTGGGAGCGCCCCGGCGCGGGGCGTGTCGTCCCGCACCGTCCCGGTAGCCGGGCAAGGCCGGGCCGGGCCGTCCAACGGCAGTATCCGAACAAAGGAGGCGACTCAATGTCCACTTGGGCTGTGACCGAATTCGTGCTGCGCTGGATTCATTTCCTGGCGGGGATCACGTGGATCGGCCTGCTGTACTACTTCAACTTCGTGCAG
Organism: Candidatus Lambdaproteobacteria bacterium; assembly: GCA_016204605.1. Taxonomy (GTDB): domain Bacteria; phylum SAR324; class SAR324; order SAR324; family JACQKK01; genus JACQKK01. Next base: position 5,361 of record JACQKK010000096.1, on the reverse strand, counting down.
GCCCCGTTCATGGCCGGCGCGGGGGGTCCGACCAAACTGGAAGTGACCACGAAGCTGCTGCCGCGGGCCCTGTGGTGGTTCCGCTGGGGCGCCATGGTCACCGCGATCGCCGGCGTGCTCATCCTCTGGGGCCGGGCCACGAACAGCGGCTGGGGCTACTTCGGGACGCACCAGGGCATCATGATCTCCATCGGCAGCCTGCTGGGGCTGATCATGTGGTTCAACGTGTGGTTCATCATCTGGCCCAACCAGCAGGTGATCATCGCCGCCAACGAGGAGGCGATGGCGAAGGGCCAGGCGCCGCAGGGTCTCGGCAACCGCCCGCGCGTCGCCTTCCTCGCCTCGCGGACGAACACGATGCTCTCCATCCCCATGTTGTTCTTTATGGCCGCAAGCTCGCACCTGCCCTGGTAGCCGGATGACCCTGGCACCATGGCGCAACGCATTCACGACTGCGACCGAACGACATCCGTTCTCGAGGAGACCTCACGTGAAGAACCCGCTCGATTCCATCCAGGGGACGCTGACTTCGGGATTCGTCCTCACGCTCATCCTTGTCGTGCTGGTATGGCTGCTCTTCCGCTGAACCCTGACACACCGGCGGCTGCCCTCGTCAGATGGGGTTGGCCGCTCCCGCCTGCCCCCGGCTGGCGGCCGCCCTTCGCCGTCCCGGTTGCCGCAACACGCGGCGCCTCGCATCGGGCGGGCCGTGACCGGCGCCCGGCAAAAAAAAAGGGGAGCCCCATGGGGCTCCCCCCGCCGGCTCAACCGACGGGAATCAATTCACGCCGATCTTCTTGGTGTCGCCGTCGCCGCTCTTGACGGCGATCTGCTTGGGCGCCACTTCCGGTTTCTTGGGCAGCACCACCCGCAGCACGCCATCCCTGTACTCGGCTTCGATGCGCTCCGGGTCGACCTCATCGGGCAGCGTGAAGCTGCGCTCGAATTTCCCGTAGACCCGCTCGCGCCGATAGAAATCGGCTTCCTTGACTTCGCGCTCCGTGTTCTTCTCGCCGCTCAGGGTCAGCACCCCTTTTGCGACTTCGACCTTCAGGCCGTTGCGATCGACGCCCGGCAATTCGGCCGTGATCTCGATCGCTTTCTCGCGCTCGCGGATGTCGACCCGCGGTGCCCACGTCGAAGGTGCCGCTTCGGTCGGCTCGACGGCCGGTGCCGGCCATTCGCCGAAGAAGCGGTCGAACATCGTATCCATCCACCGGTTCGGAGTGTAGCGAATCAGGTTCATATGCACCTCCATTGGCTCGCTCGACTGGGGGTGATGGGCGACCTGCCGCCCATCTCTTGGGTTCGTTAGCAATCTAGCATCATGAGTGCTAACGTGTCAAGCGTGTAGGGCGGTAGCAGTCTATTACATGAGAATAATCTTTCATTTCAATATGGTGTGGACCTTCTGGTTTCCGGACGCCCGGGGCGCCTCGTGTCCAAGTCTCTCGGATCGTGCGGGGCTGCGACCGTGTGGTTCGATACGGGAAGGCGATGGATGCTCAAGCTCGGCGCGGCGGCGCCGATACGAAAAGGGAGGTGCAGCCGAGCGCGTCCGACTGCCGGTCGCGGGCGCCGAACGCCCCCGGCCGGGCCGAGCGGCGCGGCCCATGGGGCGCGACCCGTGCACGATGACCCAGGGAAGAGACCATGTCACGCACTGCTCTGCTGGCGATGCTGGGGCTGGCCCTCGCGCTGCTCAGCGCCAGCTGCGCCTCCGCGCCCGAGGTGCCGCTGCGGCAGGAGGTGGCGGTGGTCGATCGCCAGCGCGATTGGGCGCTCGTGTACTACCAGAGCTGGCTGCGCCACCGGGATCCCGATTACCTGCGGCTCTCGCGCGACAACATGGCCGGCGCCGTCGTGCGCTACTTCCGGCTCCAGGTGAAGATCGGCCACAGCTATCCCGATTTCTACGCCATCGATCGCCGTCGCGTGGACGGCTGCCAGTTCCTGCGCGAGATCGCGCTCGATGCCGAGGCATACCGCGTCAAGATCGACCCCGCCCGCGAAGGGTGCCTCAGGTAGCCGGGCCACCCGCCCGCTCCTCCCCGCTCTTCCCTGCTGAGCGTTGCGCACATGCCGTCGCGACGCCGGTTCGGTGCCGAGCCGTCCGCATCGGTCGCGGCCGTGGGGCGGAAGCGACGCCGGCTTTGACCGTCCGCCCGAACGGTGCTATCGGTATCGAGTCCCCCTTCTTGTCTCCTGCGGCAGGATGCCGATGCGACTAAAGCCGCTGCTCAGCCTGGTGTTGGCCGTCGGCATCGTCATCGGGTTTCTGCTGCTGTTCCCCTGGGAATGGGTCGCGCTGCTGGTGCTGCTGGCCGGATTGGTCACCGTGCAGGTGATCCTGGTGCGGCGCCATCTGCGGGTGATGGAGCCCGCCGCCACGCCCCAGGAGATCGATGCCGAGGTGGTGCGCCGGGCGCTGGCCGCAGCCCGCAGCGCGCAGGCCGGCACGGCCGCCGCGGAGCCGCGCCAGGCCAATATCGATCCCCAGGTGTTCAGCCGCTTCCGGGCCCATCTCGAAGCCGCGGAGCGGGGGGCGCCGTCCGGCGTCGCCGAGGCGCGGTCGGGCACCGCCGCGCAGCTCGCCGGGGCGCAGCCGCTCCCCGACGCCGGCCGCCTGCTCCAGGGTGCCGCGGAAGACCGCGTCGAGCTTTCCAAGGGCGCCCGGCGACCTGCCGCCGCGCGGGCGCTCCCGAAGCCCTACGCCGACGCCGCGACCCCGAAGCCGCCGCCCGCGACCCACGCGCCCGCAACCCCCGCGGCCAACGCGCAGCCCCTCGCCACGCGCGAGGCGCCGGAGCGCGACCTGTTCGCGGACCTCCGCCCGCAGCCGCCCGCGGCCGTGGCGACCCCGCCCGCGGCTGCGCCCGCCGCCCCGGCCGACGAGATTCGCGCCGCGCTCGAGGAGGCCGGCACGCCCCAATCCCTCGCGGCGGAAAGCGCGTCCCTGTTGAAGCTGGCGCTGGAAGCCATGCAGCGGGGCGACCGCGCCGCCGCGAAGGCCGGCCTGGGTCACTACCAGGCCCTGCTGGCGGAGCATGCGGAGCTGGCAGACTGGCAGGCCAGCCTGCTCGAGGCGCGGCTGGCGATGGGCGAGCGCGACTTCTCCAAGGCCGTGCTCAGCTTCGATGCCCTGCTCAAGCAGGGCCCTCCGCCCGAGGAGGAGCGCGTGCTCGGCCTGATCGGCGAGCTGCTGGCGCAGGTGCCGCTCGACCGCGCGCAGGGCGCCGGCCTGCGGGTCTCGCTGCTGCAGAAGGCGCTGGCCGCCTTCCGGCAGGCCCGCAACCGCCCCGCGATGGATCGCATCTACACGCTGCTGGAGCAGGCCCAGGAGCAGGCTGGCGATGAGCGCCGGCTCGTGCAGTTCCTCAAGAACCACCTGGAAATCCGGAGGGTGATGGGCGACCTGCCGGGCCAGCTCGCGCTGATCGACCAGATCGGCAACCGCCTCTACCGCCTGGGCGATGCCGAGGGCTCGCGGGAGTATTACGAGCTGGGCCTGCGGGTGCGCACCGAGCACGAAGGCAAGACCCAGGCCTCCGAGTCCCCGCCCGCGCAATCCGCCCCCAAGACCACCACCGCGTGAGCCGCGGGGCGGGGCCTCACCCCCGCCGCTGGCGTGGCTGCCCCCGCTCCCGGGGGAGAGGGGGCGTGCTTTGGCCCTGGCCGGTGGCTCCCTCCCTCGCCACCGGGAGCGGGAGCACCGGGGGGGGGGTGAGGCCGCCCGCAGCGGCGTCCGGAAGCCCCGCGCACGGGGGTCGTTACGCGTGCGCCCGCGTTGACGATGCCGAGCAAAATCCCTAGCGTGCAAAGTGCTGGCGTGTCAGCTCCGCTGCTTACCCTCTCGCCCGTGTGTCGCCGCTCATGAAGAAAGATCAGCCCGCAGTCGATTCCCCACTCTACCGCATCCGGCACTCCCTGGCCCACGTGCTGGCGCAGGCGGTGCTGGAGCTGCGCCCCGCGGCGAAGCTCGGGATGGGCCCGCCCATCCGCCACGGCTTCTACTACGACTTCGATCTCGAGCCGCCGCTCACGCAGGAGGAGCTGCCGGAGCTGGAGCGGCGCATGCGCCGCATCATCAAGGGCAACCACCCCTTCGTGCGCGAGGAACTGCCGGCCCGCACGCTGATCGACCGCCTCGCCGCCGCCGGGGCCCGCTACAAGGTCGAGCTGGCCGAGGAGTTCGCCGCCGGCGGAGCGGCCACGCTGAGCCTCTACCGGAGCGGCACGTTCGAGGACATGTGCGAGGGTCCCCACGTTGTCGCCACCGGCGACCTGCCCGCCGATGGCTTCAAGCTCGATGCGCTGGCCGGGGCCTACTGGCGAGGCTCCGAGAAGAACAAGATGATGCAGCGCGTCTACGGCCTCGCCTTCGCCGGCAAGGCCGAGCTCGAGGAGTACCTCGCCCGGCGGGAGCTGGCCAAGCAGAACGACCACCGCAAGCTGGGCACCGAGCTCGAGCTGTTCACCATCAGCGAGGAGGTGGGCAAGGGACTGCCGCTGTGGTTGCCCAAGGGTACGGCGATCCGGCAGGAGCTGGAGCGGCTGGCCATCGAGACCGAGTTCCGGATGGGCTACCAGCGCGTGGTCACCCCGCACATCTCGAAGGAGGGTCTCTACCGCACCTCGGGCCACCTGCCCTACTACGCACAGGACATGTTTCCGCCCATGCAGGGCGATGACGGCGCCTTCTACCTGAAGCCGATGAACTGCCCCCACCACCACATGATCTACAAGGCCCTGCCGCGCAGCTACCGCGACCTGCCCCTGCGGCTGGCCGAGTACGGCACGTGCTACCGCTACGAGCAGTCGGGCGAGCTCTCGGGCCTGCTGCGCGTGCGCGCGCTGGCCATGAACGATGCCCACATCTACTGCGCCGCGGAGCAGGCCACCCAGGAGTTCATCGACGTGATGCGGCTGCACACGCGCTACTACGAGCTGTTCGGCATCGAGAAGTACTGGGTGCGCCTTTCTCTCTCGGACCTCGCCACCAGCGGCAAGTACGTGAACCGGCCCGAGGTGTGGCAGGCCGCCGAACGCATGATCGAGGCCGCGCTGAAGGAGGTGGGCATCGACTACGAGGCCGTGCGCGGCGAAGCGGCGTTCTACGGCCCCAAGGTCGATGTGCAGATCGAGAACGTGGTGGGGCGCGAGGAGACGGCCTCGACCAACCAGCTCGATCTGATCATGGCCGAGCGGTTCGACCTGACCTACGTGGGGCGCGACAACCAGCGCCATCGCCCGTACATCATCCATCGCGCCCCGCTGGGCACCCACGAGCGGTTCGTGGCGTTCCTGATCGAGCACTACGGCGGGGTGTTCCCCACCTGGCTGGCGCCGGTGCAGGCACGG
>JACQKK010000116.1 GCA_016204605.1 Candidatus Lambdaproteobacteria bacterium | reverse complement strand
GCCGGTGCGAGCAATCCCGCCACCTGCCCGTCCTCCGTGACCACCGCTGCGCCGGCGAACCCGGGCGGTGGGTGGAGCTCCGCCTGCACGTAGCGCTCGATCCTGCCGCCGCCGCCCGTGCGCCAGCCGTCGCCGAGCGCCCCCACGATGCCGAGCGCGGCGCGCACGGTGCGGCCGGGGCGGGCCAGCGCCAGCAGGAGGTGCCCCACCCGCAGGTCGCTGCTCGTGACCCAGGCCGGCCCGGCCAGCCCCGCGCCGGGCGCCTTGAGCAGCGCCAGATCGGTGCCGGGGTCGTGGCCGATCAGCTCGGCCCGCACGGTGCGGCCGTCGGCCAGGCCGAGCTCCGCTTCCTCCCCGTCGCCGAGGGCGCTGTGGGTGGTCACGGCCAGCTCTTCGGCCCAGGCCACCGCGGTGGCGGGATGCTGGCGCCCGCTTTCCACCCGCAGGATGAGGGGGGCGAGCGACTCTACCAGCGCGGCCAGCTTGCGGGATATCGTGTGGGATCCGGTGGTCATGGCGGAACTCCTGGGTAGGCTCTGGTGCACGGGCAACCTGCGGTGCGCGTCGGACACCACCAGCCTAACGGCCGGGCGCGCACCGCACATCGCCCGTTCGGGCAGGAGCATGCGCGACCCCGGCGGCGCGGGCGTGACGGGCCTGGGCAAGGGCCTGCGCGACGGTGGCGCACCGGCTTGGCCCGTCCCAGCCGCCGCGTCCTGCCCGATCGGGCAGGGGCGGGCAACGCCCGGCTACAGCACGATCAGGCCGAGCCGGGCCGCCTGGGCCACCGCCTCGGCGCGGGTCTGCGCGCCGAGCTTGCCGAGGATGGCGTTGACGTGGAACTTGGCCGTGTGCTCGCTGATCCCCAGCCGCGCGGCGATGGCCCGGTTGGTGAGCCCCAGCGGCAGCAACTGCAGCACCTCGAGCTCGCGGGGCGTGAACGGCTCGGCCAGGGAGGCCGCTGCGCCCCCGCCGGCGCGACCGAGGAAGGGCAGCAGCGCCTCGTCGAGCACCACCAGCCCGCTCGCCACGGCGCGCACGCCCGCCGCGAGCCGCGCGGCACCCGCCTCGCGCAGCAGCACGCCGCGCGCGCCCGCGCCGAGCGCCTCCGGCGCGTCCTCCGCCGCGGCGAGCAGGGCCAGCACGGGCAGGCCCCCTTCGGCGACCGGCGCGAGGCGGGCGAGGCTCGCCGGGCGCCCGAGGCCGGCGTCCCAGACCACCACGTCGGCCGCGGCGGCCTGGAGCGCGGCGGCGAGATCGTCCTCCCGGCGGTGCTCGGCCACGACGGCGAGCCCCTGCCGGCCGGCGAGCACGGCCGCCAGGCCGGCCCGCCCGAGCGCGTCGTCGCCGACGATCAGCACGCGCACCGCTCCGGGCGCGTTACCCCGCGTCGGGCGGGGCGCGGCATGGCTCCCGCTGTCGGCGTCGCTCATGGCATCCATCCTGGCCCGTGGCTCTTGCGCCGTCGGGCGATTGTGCAGGCGGGCGATCGCGCACGCGGGCGATCGCGCCCGAGGTCCCCTCATTTCAGCCCGCCCGCGCCAGTCGCGCAACCGGTGGGACGGTCGGCCGCCGGCGGCCACCGGCTGCGGGACACGTGCATCGTCACCGCCCCAGCCCGGCGTCGCGCTGCGCCGCGGTGGAGTGCCCGCCCCGGGGCAACTCCAGAATCCACTTGACTGCCTGCACGATTGGTGACTCCTTTCGCAGCAGGGAAACATCGCCACCACAACCAATTGATGCCATCCCCGCTCGCCCGGCGGGGATGGGGGGAAGGAGACTCATGAAGCGACGCATCCTGCGCGCCGCCGCCCTCGCGGCGCTCGCGCTGGGACTGGCCGGTACGCCGGCCCTGGCCCAGAAATACGGCGGCACGCTCAACTCACTGCTGGCGGGCAATCCCCCCAGCCTGTCCATCCACGACGAGGCCACGGTGTGGACCACGTGGCCGGTCATGCCCGCCTACAGCAACCTGGTGCTCTACGACTCCCTCAAGGCCCGGGAGAGTCTCGAGACGGTCGTGGCCGAGCTGGCGGAGAGCTGGCAGTGGAGCAGCGACAACCGGCAACTGGCGTTCCGCCTGCGGCAGGGCGTGACGTTTCACGACGGCAAGCCCTTCACCAGCCTGGACGTGAAGCACACCTTCGACCTGGTGCGGGGCGCCTTGAAGCTCAAGACGAAGCTTTCGCCCCGGAAGCTCTGGTACTTCAACGTGGACGACATCGTGACCAACGGGGATCACGAGGTCACCTTCAAGCTCAAGCGGCCCCAGCCCTCGCTGATGGCGATGCTGGCCACGGGCTTTTCTCCCGTGTATCCGGCGCACGTGGCGCCGGCCGAGCTGCGCACGCGGATCATGGGCACCGGCCCGTTCATGATGAAGGAGGTGCACCCCGATCGGTACATCCTGCTGGCCAGGAACCCCCGTTACTTCGTCCCGGGCCGGCCCTACCTCGATGCCGTGCGCTACGACGTGGTGCCCAAGCGCGAGGCCCGGCTGGCGGCGCTGGCGGCCAAGCAGGCCGATGTGGACGTGCCGTCGGAGACCAGCAAGCCGTTCATGGAGGCGCTCAAGGGGCTGGCGCCGGATATCACCTTTGTCCCCACCACCCGCACCGAGTTCATGAACATCATCCTCAACACCAGGAAGGCGCCCTTCGACAACCCGCGCCTGCGCCTGGCGGTCAGCCTGGGGCTGGACCGCGCCGCGTTCGCCAAGAGCGTGTACCAGGGCGGCCTGCTGCCCGGGGGCGTGATGATTCCGCCGCCCGACGGCGGCTGGGGCCTGGCGCGCGATCAGCTTGCGCAGTTGCCGGGGTATGGCGACGTGGCCCGCGACAAGGCCCGGGCGCGGGAGATCATGGCCTCGCTGGGGTACAGCGCCACCAATCCGCTGCGGATCAAGGTGGTGACCCGGGCCACGGCGTACTACGTGGACGCGGCCACCTGGGTAGTAGGCGTGCTCAAGGACATCTGGATCGACGCGGAGCTGCAACAGGTGGACACGGCCGTGCTCTACGGCATGTTCGCGCGGCGCGATTTCCTGGTCGCCCTGTTCTCGACCGGGGCCGGCGCCGACGACCCGGACGTGCAGTTCTACGAGAACTTCGGCTGCGGCTCCCAACGCAATTATTCCGACTACTGCAACCTCGAGCTCCAGAAGCGCTACGACCGGCAGTCGCAGACGTTCGACGAGGGGGCCCGTGTGGCGCTCGTGCACGAGATCGACAAGCAGCTCGTGACCGACGTGGCCCGCGTGGTGTTCGGGTTCCGCATCCTCTACAACGCCATGTGGCCCTATGTGAAGAACCTGGTGCCGCACCAGACCCACTTCAGCTACGGCCGCATGCAGGAGGTGTGGCTCGAACGGTAACCCGTCCTGCGCCACCCGCCGCGCCGCCGGTGCGGCGGGCCGGCGGCTCATCATACGGCGCCGTGCCCGTGTGTTCCGCGAACCCGGGGGTTCCGGCGCGGTCGCCTCTCTCTTTCAGCCTCCGGCTCGCTCCGGCTACCGGCGCCGCCCCTCCGGCCGTCGGGTGCAGCGGCCGCGGCTTGCCAGCGGGGGGGCCGGGGTGGCAGGGTGCGGTGCACCCATACGTGCGGCGGGTCTCCGCGTCCCGGGGGCCGGCGGGAACTCCCACACCCGAGGTTACGATGGCAGCCACGAGCGAGCTGGTGCTGGAAGGGGGCACGGTGCTGCTGCGCCGCAACGTGATGGTTCCCATGCGCGACGGCGTGCGGCTGGCGACGGACCTCTACCTCCCGGCGCGCGGGGGCGGGCCCGCCGAGGGCCGCTTCCCCCTGGTGCTCGAGCGTACGCCCTACGGCAAGGGCCTCCCCTCCCGCTCCGAGATTCGCGCCGGCGAGCAGGTGCCGCTCGATCGCGCGGCCATGGCGGCGCGCTTCGTGGGCGAGGGATACGCCGTGGCGTTCCAGGATTGCCGCGGCCGGTACGACTCGGAAGGGGGCTTCGTCAAGTACCTGGCCGATGGCCCCGATGGCTACGACACGGTCGAGTGGCTGGCCGCGCAGCCGTGGTGCGATGGCAAGATCGGCACGTTCGGCCTCTCCTACGCCGCCCACACCCAGGCCGCGCTGGCCGCGCTGGCGCCGCCGCACCTGGCGTGCATGTTCCTCGATTGCGGCGGCTTCTCCGATGCCTACCAGAGCGGAATCCGCCAGGGCGGCGCCTTCGAGCTGAAGCAGGCCACCTGGGCCTTTCGCAACGCGCTGGTCAGCCCGCTCGCCGAGCGGCGGCCGGAGATCAAGGCGGCGCTGGAGGCGGAGGACATCGGCGCCTGGTTCGAGCGCATGCCCTGGCGGCCGGGCCATTCCCCGCTCCAGTGGGTGCCCGAGTACGAGGCGTACCTGCTCGAACAGTGGACGCACGGCGAGTTCGGCGACTACTGGCGCCAGCTCGGCATCCACGGCGAGGGGTACTACGGGCGATACGCCGACGTGCCGATGGTGCACATGTCGAGCTGGTACGATCCCTACACCCGTACCGCCACGGAAAACTACCTGGGGCTCTCCGCGCTCAAGCAGGGGCCGGTGCGGCTGATCCTGGGCCCGTGGACCCATGGCGACCGCTCGCTCTCCCACGTGGGCGACGTGGAGTTCGGCCCCGCCGCCCTGCTCGATGGCAACCTGGCCCCGGACTATCTGGCGCTGCGCCTGCGCTGGTTCGACCGCTGGCTGCGCGGCATCGCCAACGGCGCCGAGCGCGACCCCGCGGTGCGGGTGTTCGTGATGGGCGGCGGCAGCGGCGGCCGGAACGGGGCAGGCCGGCTCGAGCACGGCGGCCGCTGGCGGGAGGCTGCGCGCTGGCCGCTGCCCGGTACGCGCTTCACGCCGTACTACCTGCACGGCGCGGGGCTGCTGAGCCCCGAACAGCCGCCCGTCGGGGTCGCCCCGCTCGCCTACGACTTCGACCCGCGCCGCCCCGTGCCCACCATCGGGGGCTCGATCAGCTCCGGCGCTCCGGTGATGGAGGGCGGGGCGTTCGACCAGCGCGAGGGGCCGCGCTTTCATGGCTGCCGGCCGCCGTACCTGCCGCTGTCCTCCCGACCCGACGTGCTGGTGTTCGAGACGCCGCCGCTGGAACGCGACCTGGAGGTGGTGGGGCCGATCGAGGTGCACCTGTGGGTCTGCTCGAACGCGCCGGATACCGACTTCACCGCGAAGCTGATCGACGTCTATCCCCCGAGCGAGGCTTGGCCGCAGGGGTTCGCGCTCAACCTCACCGACGGGATCATCCGCTGCCGCTACCGCAACTCCTGGGAGCGGCCCGAGCTGCTCGCACCGGGGGAGATTGTGCAGGTGCGCATCGAGCCCTTCCCGACCGGCAACCGCTTCGCCGCGGGCCACCGGCTGCGGCTCGACATCTCTAGCAGCAACTTCCCCCGCTTCGACGTGAACCCCAACACCGGCGAGGCCGAGGGGTGCAGCCGCCGCACGCAGGTGGCCACGAACCGGGTGTTCTGCGACCGGGCGCGGCCCTCCCACATCGTCCTGCCGGTCCTTGCGGAGTGAGCGCCGGCGGATCGCTTGCATGCGGCCGCGGCCGCGCGGGAGGCGATACTATTTCGCTTTCAAGATGGGCTGAATCTGATCAACCAGATCACCACCGCTGCTGTCGCCGCTTCCTCCTCTCCATCACCGATGGAGAGAGGGACCGAGGGGGTGAGGCTGCTCGGAGCGCCGTTGCCCGACCGGCCTCACCCCCTCCCCTCTCCATTTCATGGAGAGGGGCGATCACCCGAGTGGCGCCAGCCGCAGAGACGCAACGGCCGCGATTCGATGCTACTTTGAACGCTCTTCAGTATGAGAGGCGTCGGAAAGTGCAGTG
>JACQKK010000094.1 GCA_016204605.1 Candidatus Lambdaproteobacteria bacterium | reverse complement strand
GCAGGCCCCCCGGTACGCCGCGAAGCCCTGGGTGCTCTATGTGGGGTTCTTCTGCCCCCATCCGCCCTTCAACGCGCCGCCGGAGTTCTTCGAGCGCGTCCGCGACCTGGACGTGCCCTGGCCCGTCCAGCACGGCGGGCGATGCCGGCCGCACCACCCGGCCGTCGAGGATCTGATCCGGAGCTTCGGGTTCGACGGCTTCGACGACGCCACCGTGCGCAACGCCATCCGCGCCTACTACGCGCTGGTGGCCTTCGTGGACGACAACGTGGGCCAAGTGCTGCGCGCGCTCGAAGAGACCGGGCTCGACCGCACCACGCGCACCCTCTACACCACCGACCACGGCGAGAGCCTGGGCAACCGCGGGCTGTGGGGCAAGTTCACGCTCTACGAGGAATCGGCGGGGGTGCCGCTGATCCTGCGCGGGCCGGGGGTGCCCGCCGGGCAGGTCTGCGCCACCCCCGTCACGTTGGCAGACGTGTTCCCGACCGTGCTCGAGTCGCTCGGCGTCGAGCCCACCCCCCAGGACCGGGCGCTGCCCGGCCATTCCCTGCTCGCTACGGCGCGGGGCGCACTGCCGCGGCGACCCGTGGTCGCCGAGTACCACGCGCTGGGATCGCGCGGGGCGAACTTCATGATCCGCCGCGGCGCGTACAAGTACATCCACCACGTGCGCTACGCGCCGCAGCTCTTCGACCTGGCGGAAGACCCGGAGGAGCTGCACGACCTCGCCGCGGAGCCGCGCTTCCGCGACGTGCGCGAGGTGTGCGCCGCCGACCTCCGGGCCGTGCTCGACCCCGCGGCGGTCGATGCCCGCTGCAAGGCCGACCAGGCCCGCATGATCGCCCGCCACGGCGGCCGCGAGGCCATCCTTGCCCGCGGCGAGGGCTCGGGCACCCAGATCCCGCCCGAGCTCGCCAGGACGGCGTAGCTCCGACCCGCCGGGTTGCGCATATCGCCGTGGCGTGCCGTTTTGTATACTGTGGCGAGCACTGTCCCAGGGGACCGGCGGGGCTCGCCTGCCGGGGCCATGCCGTTGATTAGGCAAGAGGAGGCAAGCCATGAATCGCATCGTGTCGTCGCTGGCCGCGCAAAGCAGTCTCGGCTATGCCGTGATTCGCGTGATGGTGGGCATCGTGCTGGTGTTTCACGGCTACCAGAAGGTGTTCGTGATGGGCTTCGGAGCGGTCATCGATTTCTTCGGGAAGGTCGGTATTCCGCTGGCACAGGTGGCCGCACCGTTCGTTGCGCTGCTGGAGGTGATCGGCGGGGTGCTGTTGATCCTGGGGCTGTTCACGCGCTATCTCTCCGCCGTGTTCGCCATCGAGTTCGTGGTGGCCACCTACACGGTCTGGATTCTGCTCGGCAAGGGCTACGCGGGCTCGGAGCTCGAGCTGATGATCCTGTGCACCGCCGTGCTGCTGGCCACCAACGGCGCCGGCCGCTATTCCCTGGATACCCTGCTGAAGCGCTCCGACGCGTAGGCCCGGCGTGAGCCGGGCCCGCACCGATTGACGCGGATGGAAGCCGGTGCGGCCTCGGGCGGCGGCACCGCCGCGCCGCGCTGCACAACGCCGGGCCCGGCACAGATCGTGGTACAACACCTGTCGAGGAACCCCGTGGCGACGCCCAGGATCGAGATTCCACACGAGCAGATTGCCGCCTTCTGCCGGAAGTGGAAGATCGCCGAACTTGCGTTGTTCGGCTCGGTGTTGCGGGAGGACTTTCGTCCCGACAGCGATGTGGACGTGCTGGTCACGTTCGCGCCGGGCGGCGGATTCACGTTCGAGAACCGGGTGCGGATGCTTGACGAACTGGTCGCCATCCTGGGCCGGCCCGTGGACGTCGTGGACGCCCAGGGGCTCAGCAATCCCTTTCGCCGCCACGCCATCCTGCGCAGCAAGGAAGTGGTGTATGCCGCCTGAGGAGCGGGATGCGGCCTACCTGCTCGATCTGCTGCAAGCCGCCGAGGCGATCGGCGGCTTCCTCGAAGGCAGGACGGCTGCGGAGTTTCGCCGCGACGAGGTGTTGCGCGCCGCAGTCGAGCGCAAGCTGATCGTCGTCGGAGAAGCGGTGCGTAAGCTTTCGGAGTCCTTCAAGAGCAGCCATGCCGAGGTTTCCTGGCGGCAGATTGCCGCACTGCGGAACGTGCTCGTGCATGAGTACGATCGGATCCGCAGCGATGAGCTGTGGGAGGTTTGCACCATCCACCTGCCACGGCTCGTGACGAGCGTGAGGCCCTGGATTCCCCCGCTGCCGCTGGAGCCGTAAACGGCCCGGCGAGGGCTCCGGGCACCCAGATCCCGCCCGAGCTCGCCAGGACGGCGTAGCCGGGCCTGCCCGGTTGCGATAGGCTTGAGCGGGTGCAGCATCTCCGCGCTCACATCGCACCAGGAGCCTTCCGTGGCGACGCCCAGGATCGAGATTCCACACGAGCAGATTGCCGCCTTCTGCCGGAAACACCAGGTGCGTCGGCTTTCCCTGTTCGGCTCCGTGCTGCGCGACGACTTCGGACCGGAGAGCGACGTGGACGTGCTGGTCGAGTTTCAGCCGGGCGCTCGCGTGGGCCTGCGGTTCTTCGCCATGGAACGCGAGCTTTCGCAACTGCTCGGCAGGCGCGTAGACCTCAATACCGCAGGCTTCCTCGGTCGCAAGTTCCGGGAGCGCGTGCTGGCGGAAGCGGTCGTGCAGTATGAAGCGGCCTGACGATCGCGACCGCCTGGGCCACATGCTCGCGTTCGCCCGCGAAGCAGTGGCCATGTCCCAGGGCCGCGAGCGGGTGGATTTCCACCGCGACCGCCAGTTCAACCTGGCGCTGGTGCGGTTGCTGGAGCTGGTGGGAGAGGCGGCCAGCCACGTGTCCGCCGAGGCCCGAGCGCGACTCCCAGGCGTACCCTGGGCCGACGTGATCGGGCTGCGGAACCGGCTGATCCATGGCTATGACGACCTGGAGTTCGACATCCTGTGGGACGTCGTTCAGATGGACCTGCCACCTCTGATCCGATCCCTCGAAGCGATGCTCGTAGCATTCGGAGATGCTGACGGCGTGCGTTAGCCGCGTTCGCACTGCCTCCCCCGGAGCCCTGCGCCGTGCCCGCCCTGTTCGCGCTGCTCGCCTCGGCCCTGTTCGGCGCGGCGATGATCCTGACCCGCTTCGGGCTGCGGGTGATGGATTCCACCGCCGGGGCGCTGGTGAGCGTGCCCTCCACCACGTTGCTGTTCTGGGGGCTGGCCCCGTTCCTGCTGCCCGGCCAGCCGATCGCGCTCCCGGCGCTGGCGATCTTCGCGGCGGTCGGCCTGGCCTTCCCCGGGCTGGTCACGCTGCTCGTGTTCGAGAGCAACCTCCGGCTGGGGCCGACCCCGACCGCCACCCTCTCCGCCACCTCGCCGGTGTTCGCGGTCGCCGGCGCGATCCTGTTCATCGGGGAGCGGCTGACGG